>WTIF01000398.1 GCA_011522845.1 Deltaproteobacteria bacterium | reverse complement strand
CAGTGGATTTGATCAAAATTTAAGATTACTAAATTTTTCACAAATGCCTAATTGTTCCTTGGAACGACAACCATGAAAATCAAAAAAAGTTCAATCTTAAATGTGCTCCGTTCAGGAGGCTCTTGGATGTCTCCAAGAGCGATCAGAGAACGATTGAAGGTCAGCAAAGATCAAGGTTCCAAGGTGAAATCAATTCTCAGGAAACTAGTGCTCAAAAAGTTAATTCTGCAAAAGGGGAACCTTTTTGGTCACAGCGACCTGCGGACAGGACATCAACATAAAAAGAAAAAATCCTTTGAAAATCCAAGGCTTAGGCGTTCTAAAAAGGCATCAATCAGAGAAGCGAACATCCTTGAGGGGAGATTCATCGCTACAAGTAAAGGGTTTGGTTTTGTCAATATCGGCAAGGGCAAGAGTGATGTTTTCATACCGCAGGGGGACCAGAATGGGGCTATGGATGGCGACTTAGTTGAGGTTCGAGCCTTTACAAAACCAGGTAATGATCGCTCTCGAGGATACATTCAGAAAATCCTTCAACGTTCAACCAGCAAAATGCTGGCAAGATTAGTTCGTGGGCGGCGTACTACGCTGGCGATACCAATTAATCAAAGAAATGGGGTCCCTCCATTAGTAATACTCAAGGAAGATGATCAATCAACCGTCGAGTCAGGAACTTTAGTTGAAGTAGAGTTGCTCTCTCAACATGGAGATGACAATGAACTTTATGCCAAGGTCCTCCAACCTGTAAGCAAAGAAATTCGTGAAAATTTGGGTTTTAATCTCATCCTAACAGAAAATCAGATTCGATCCGAATTTCCGGTCGAGACACAGAAAGAAGCTGAAGCTTTCTCGAGTCGAGTTGTTTATGATGCCTCCACTTCTAGAGTGGATCAAAGAAATTTGGGGTTTGTCACTATCGATGGCAAAACAGCTCGTGACTTTGACGACGCTGTCTTTGCTAAATCAAACGGGGATGGGTCTTGGCAGGTGTATGTAGCAATTGCAGACGTTGCTCATTACGTTCGGCCAGGCAGCGCTATTGATCAAGAAGCATATCTTAGGGGAACGAGTGTTTATTTCCCAACTCATGCGATTCCGATGCTTCCAGAAAATCTTTCTAATAACCTGTGCAGTCTAAAGCCTGATGTCAACCGGTTTACCTTAACCTGTGAAATGCTCATCGATTCCACAGGTTGGGTACAAAGTTACCGAATTTACGAAAGCGTGATTCGAAGTCGAGCTCGTTTAGTCTATGATGATGTAGCTGAATTTCTGGATACCGGTCAAACTAGAACAATCAGAAACAAAGAAATTCTCGACAACCTGATCGTCATGAATGAGGTTGCAAAGGCTCTTCAGGAAAAGAGAACCAAAAGGGGGGCAATTAATTTTAATTTCGCCGAGCAACAGATTGAACTGGATGATCAAAACCTGATGGTGGGTGTTTCCAAAAAATTTCAGTCATCATCCATGAAACTGATTGAACAGTTTATGCTGGAGGCTAATGAAACCGTAGCAAAACACTGCACTGGAAATCGGCTACCAGCTTTGTACAGAGTGCATGGCTCACCTGATCTATCGAAACTAGAAAGGCTGAAGAAGGTCTTCCAACGTTTCGATATTCCAGTTTCCCCAAATTCCCTTAGCGATTCGGGACAATTCAACAAGGTCTTAGAGTCGATTGAAAATCTGACAAATAAAAACCAACTCCAAATTATATTGTTGAGGAGTATGGCACTAGCCACCTATGAGACTGATAATCAGGGACACTTTGGGCTAGGAGCGAAATATTACTCTCACTTCACTTCACCGATCCGACGATATCCAGATCTCGTTACACACAGAGCTCTTAAACACGAACTACACGCAAAACTGGGTATCAGGCCATCTCCAAATTCAAATCCATCCGTGCTAATGGCCGAGTATCTCTCCGAGCAGGAGAGGAGAGCTGAGAAAGCTGAATCAGAGAGCATAAATTTAATGAAGGTCAACTTTATGGAAAAATTCATTGGCCAAACTATGGAAGGGCAAATTGTCTCTACAGAAAATAATGGATTCCGATTTGAACTACTTCCCCACGAGATTGATTGGTTCATACCCGTTGAAGCCCTTAAAGATGACAACTATATCTTTGATGAAATTAATTTAGTTTTACAGGGTCGCAGAACCAAAAGAATACTTGAAGCAGGAGATAAAGTAGAACTTAGGTTAACCAGAGCTGACACTCTTCATCGCCTGATGGAATTCGATATTTTGGGTTATTCACCAAAACCACCTTCTTCTCAGGATTGAAAATATGGACAGGCGCACCTACGTCCTTTCAACACATCCTGGTTGTATAGAAGCAAACTATGTTGAAAGGCGTGGATCCGAGATCAATTTGTTGACCAGGCTTGATAGCCAGTTTTTTTTTCTTAAAGGAAGTGGCAGTGACACTGAGACCACAATCCTTGAGAAGTTTGACAAAAACGTAAATGACTACATTGATTCTCATCCATTCAAGGATAACAGAGTTTTATTTGTACTTCCTTCAGAAGAAATCACATTTCGAACCCTTGTCTTTCCTTTTCAAGATATTAGAAAAATCAAACAAGTTCTCCCTTTTGAGCTTGGAAATGAGATCTTAGGCCACCTTGAAGACTATCATTACACTTATCAAGTAAAACTAGTTGATAACGGCCAAGCAAAAGCGCTTGTTCAGTTAGTTCCCAAAGATAAAAGGGATTTTCTGGTTGATTTCTGTGCGAAGAAAAATTGGGAACTTCAGGGAATTTTAAGTTCTGCAAGTCTGCTTGCTGGGTTACTCCCACATGATTGGAAGGTTGGTAATTGTTTCCAGGTTTACGTTGGAGTTGATGAGTGCTTTGTTTCAGTACTTTATAAGGGTGATCCATTTATAGTAAAGTCTTTCCCCAATCGTATTTTTGAAGTTGTTGAAAACCACTACCGTCAAAGTGAGGAACAAAATTCCATCGAATTAAGGGAGAGGCTTGCTGATAATACAGAAAATTTGAGGCCGATTAAAAATGAATTAGTATGGTTGTGTTCACAAATAAATTTATTCCTAAAAAGCAACGTTGAGGATTACTCAAACGTTTCTATTTCTTTCCATGGTGTGTTTGCAAGTTTGTTTAATTGGCAGAACCAGAGAGTCTCACTAAAAACTAACCATGTTGATCAACAAATTTCACAAGGAGATGCCTCACAGTCATCACTGAACCAGTTTCAGACCAGTGCAACGGCTGATGCAAAAGTAATTAATGGCGAACAAGCATTAGACACGATTGATTGTAAAATTAGAATAATGGGAACTGACGAAAATTCCGATCGGAACCCTTGGGGCATATTAGGTGACATGCCAAAGCGCTTCCCTAATTTTCTTGATCGGCATCCATTATCCCACTTTTCACAAGGAACACCTGTCCAAAGGTTTGTCAAACAAAATAGGCTTGGACTTGCTGCAGTCATCTTACTTTCAATCATTTTTCTTGGGTCACTCGGAGGAAATTCCTATCTTCAAATCAAAACAAAGCAGCAACTCATCACCCATTCAGACCTTCAGTTGCAACAACAGATTTCTCAAATACTACCCAATTCCAATCTACAAGCTGACCAGGCAATCAGTCATTTAAAAAATCTAATAACACAACGAATGCAGTTACTTGAGTTAAGTGACAATTTTGCAGATCGAAATTATATTAGTTTAAAATTTTTAGAGCGCCTGACTAATTTAATGGAGCCAGATACTAAATTATCTTTAGAACGAATAGAGTTTTCCTCAGATCGCTTCTCAATGAATGGGGCGATTGATAGTTACGAGAACTTACAAAAATTGAAAAGTAAACTGCAAATTTTCCCTGAATTTAAAGAAAAAAGAATTATCGAAAGCAACCGAAAAAGTCAGGAGGGTATACTTTATCGAATTACAGTCGATCTATAAGTCCAAATATTTTGGTTTTTAATGTAACAAACAACAACCGTAGGGAATAATCACATAGATTGTTCTCATAGGTCTAGCGAGTAAAAGCAGCCATGTTTGAAGTAAGTTTAGAAAGTGAATTCATTAGCAATCTTTCACAAGAAAGTAGGAGTTGGTTAGCAAGAGCAATAGGCGTTGTCATTTTAGGTGATGGTCAAGTGGACAATGAGGAACTAATTTCGCTGAGAGCTGCAATTAGTTTTCTTGAAGATGAGAGTGAAATCGTGGAATTAGTGACAGCTGTAAAATCAAGATCTAAGCTTGAACTGGGCCGGATCGATGAAAGGATGGACAGGGCTGCAACAATATACTTTTACCTGGCCACAGTGATCACAATCAATGGTAGGGTAACCCGCGAGGAAGCCGACCTTTTTAAGAGTATCGCTGGCAAATTGGGGTTGCCCCCTGAGTATGCCAGGTCAGTCCTCCAATGGGCTTCAGACGTAATGAAACTCAATAAACAGCGCAATCAGCTTATCAAGGCAGCTAAGGAACTTCGCCCACAGTATTACTGATGACTTTTAAAACGGAATCTGAAGAAGGGGGGGATTTGAGAAAACAATTTTAAGTCAGAAATAGCTTTTCCGCAGACATCTTACCGGTCAGACCGTTTTTGATTTTCCTGGCACATGAAACTTTCAACTTTTTTTTAGGGAGGAGTTGAAAACCAAGATTGGCCTGCGGCTAGCTATTTTTTAATTCAAATCAAAATCAAACTTTTTTTTAAGTGCTAAACTTGTAAATAAGTTAGCACACTCTATTTTGCTTTTACAAGATATTTGTGCAGGTGCACAAAAATTTGCTGTGTTTAATAATTATTTTTATGTCTATGCCTCATCGTGAATTGAATGGCAAGACATCATCTATGTTTTCGTAATCACTCCATTGTTCCCCACCGACAACTGATCTTGTTTGGACCAACTGTGGAGGTAAAATCTCAATCTGTCGACCCTTGGCTAAAAACTGGTTGATTGCGTCTTGCACTTCCTGCCTTTGAGATTCTTTGCGCTGTTGCTCTTCTATTAAGTTGTCTTCGAATTCTATTCTTTCATGAACACTTTTAGGCATGCCTTCCCTTTTATTCTGGGGAAAAGATTTGTTGCTGAATCAATATTGAAATAGCAATTAATTATTTCACCTTTTTCAGAAAGTTCTATTTGCACTTTAGCAATTTCGGCACCATCCTTGTAAACTAAGTATAAATTTATTTCATTTTCTTCTCCTTTGACAATGCGCTCATAAGTCTTAAAACCTCCTTTGTCATATCTAGTATATGAACCATTTTCAAATGTTTCACTAAATAACTCACCTGTTGAAAAATATAATTTAGACTTAAAGCTACCATGGGCTGGGTATGAGTCACCCCATGTTTCATGATATGGTTTTATGTCAAAACCTTTTCCCTTTTTATATTGGACAACTGCTGCTATAGGATTTTCACCTTTTATTGCTTCCTTAAAACTATTGCCTACCGGATCACCCCATGTCTCATGATCTCCATAATAAAATTTCCATTCCTTTTCCATGTATCCATTGATAACATTTCCCTCCATTAGTAATACATCTTCGTTCCAATAATCTTTAAAGACACCATTGCCTTTTGTGATCAAGCGATTACCGTTTACATCCCAGTGGTTAAAGGTTTTTAAAGAACCATAATGATACTCTACTTCCGTTTTTAACAAATCTTCAGAGTACCACTCCTTAAATGTACCATGCATAAGGCCGAAA
>WTIF01000219.1 GCA_011522845.1 Deltaproteobacteria bacterium | reverse complement strand
ATTCGGCCGTTACCGTAATCATCTAGCATTGCTAGACCCCAATCTGACTCAGCTTTCCCTTTAAAGCCGAACCCTTCACCATATAAGGTGATTTCACCGGTTGATTTGGCACTGACAAAATGTTTTCTTCTTCCTGAATCTCTCCAAAGTTCCCCTACTTTCGTACTAGTACCTTTAAACCACCCTTCGACGGGAATTTTTTCAGCAAACACTGGTGATCCAAGCAGCAAAAGCCCAAGCAATACGCTAATAACTGGTTTCATTATCTTCCTTGCTAACAAAGTAAGTGTGTTCGTGGTGACTAAAAATAGCAATTTCTTACAAATGTACTTCCATTGAGATGGTAGAAAGGCTTTTTATCCTGTAAGAATTCGATGAAGTCAAGGTTCAGGTTCCTAACTGTGATCATTCTTCATCCATTTTTGGACGAAAGTAGTTGTAACCTAGTGATGATCTGCTCTGGTGTCAGTATTTCGCGTGTTGCACCTAATTCTACAGCCACCCTTGGCATCCCGTAGACCACGCAGCTACTTTCCTCTTGGGCAATGGTCCATGCTCCTTTTTGCTTCATCCCCAGCAATCCTTTTGCTCCATCACTCCCCATTCCAGTCAACAAAATACCTAGAGCGTCTCCACCAACGCACTTTGAAATTGATTCAAAAAGAATATCCACAGAAGGTCGGTGCCGATTTACAAGTGGTTCATCCGTTAATTCCACAAAATAACCGTGTACGTCTCTTTTCAATGTAAGATGTTGATCTCCTGGAGCGAGCAGCGCTAAACCACTCTTCACACGATCACCAGAATCAGCTTCTTTGACATCAATTCGAGAAACTCGATCCAAGCTTTTTGCAAAAGATGGCGTAAAGGCTTTAGGCATATGCTGAACAATCAAAATGCCCGGGAGATCTGTAGGTAACTCAGCTAGAATTTCTCTAAGACTATCCGTCCCCCCTGTTGATGCACCGATTGCGATAATACTTGGAGAATGAGAAATTTTGTTTAATTCGGAATGAGCTAACTGGGTGTGGGAACTTCTGAGGTGCTGTTTCTGAAATCGTTGTTGGGGTGATTTTAGTTTTGCTTGGGCAGCAGCTTTGACCTTGTCTGTAATTTGGAGCGCAAGCTCTTGGAGACCAGAGCTGACATCAATACGTGGCTTTTCAATAATTTCTAGTGCCCCTAAATCGAGGGCTCTCAAGGCCGTTTCAGATCCCTCTGAGGTGTAAGCACTCACCATCACAACGGGCATCGGTCTAGAGGACATAAGACGTTCGAGGAAAGTCAGCCCATCCATTTTAGGCATTTCAACGTCTAATGTCAGAACATCGGGGGAACACTCAGCAATTTTTCTCAATCCAATCAACGCATCAGGAGCTGTTCCAACAACCTCTATTTCTGGATCTGTTTCCAGGATCCTACTTAGAGTATTTCTTGCGATTGCTGAGTCATCGATAATCAGAACACGAATTTGAGGAGAAAACATGAAGCGGACTCTGATTTCATCGAAGCATATTCAGTTGCTCCAACTCTTCTGGAGCCAGCAATTGCTCCAAATCCAGTAAGATCACCATTTCTCCACGCAGATTTGCTAATCCTTTGACAAACTTAGCATCCAAGTCAGTTGATTCATCTGGTGCTTCTAAAAGATTATCGTTCTGTAGATTGACGACATCCACGACAGAATCTACGACTACACCAATCACTTTGCTCTTGATCTGAACAATTATGATCACAGTGAATGGACCAGTCTCAAAATCAGACATTTCGAAACGTTTTCGAAGATCCATTATGGGCAGCACCATTCCTCGTAAATTGATCATGCCTAGTAAAAATGAGGGCATCCTGGGCACTCGCGTGATGCTATCTGGATAACTGATCAATTCACGGACTTGCAGAATATCCAGTCCATATGTCTCTTTTCCGAGTCGGAAAGTAAGCCACTGTTCTCCATTATGATGAAGGAGTTGGTAATCAAAATTCTCATCTTCATCGTCAAGAAGATTAAAATTTCCCAGCATGTGATGTGGTTGGAAATCCATCTACTCCCCGTTCAATTCAAAATAGCAGCGACGTCTAGGATGAAACACACTGAGCCATCTCCCAAGATGGTCGCTCCTGCAATTCCTGGGATATGGACAAAGTGTTCTTCAAGACTCTTAATAACAACAGGTAGTTGATCCTCAATGTTGTCGACCAAAAGACAATAATTTTGGGATCCTTGCTGTACTACAATGATGAGACCCTCCTCAGGCTGTTCGATAGCATTCTCAATGTTGAGATGTTGATGAAGACGAACAAGTGGCAAATATTGTCCACGGATATCAATCAACTCCCCACGATTCTTAAAACGTTTTAGCTGTTTTGGAAGTGGTCGTAGAGTCTCTGTGACCAACAACAAAGGCAAAACAAACGTCTCAATACCAACACGTACCAACATCCCCTCAATGATTGCGAGGGAAAGAGGTAGCTTGAGCTTCATTGTGGTTCCATGTCCTAGTTGACTGCTTATCTCGATATTACCCAATAAGGCTTCAATATCTTTTTTTACGGCGTCCATACCAACACCACGTCCTGATACGTCAGTCACTTCTCTGGTTGTCGTGAAACCTGGTTGAAAGATCAATTGAAGCACTTCCTGTTCGCTTGGATGATGGTCCTCTGCAACTATTCCTAACCGACGACCAGCTGCTAAAATCTTATCAGGGTCCAACCCTCTTCCGTCATCCTTGACTTCAACAACTACGAATCCTGCTTGGTGAGATGCCTGCAGTGTGATAGTACCAATTGGGTTCTTTCCAATTTCTCTCCTCTGCTCAGGAGCTTCCAATCCATGGTCCATTGCATTTCGGAGTAGGTGCATCAAAGGTCCTTGGATTTGTTCCGTGATGGTTTTGTCTAACTCAGTCTCAGCACCATAAATTTCTAGTTTGATTTGCTTCTGATGACGTGTTGCGAATTCACGGACTACTCTCTTCATTGGAGAGAAGATAGTCCCCACAGGAACCATCCGCACTTGCTGAATTTGGTCCTGTAATTCTCTTACTGCTTGCTCATTGTCTTCAACAAACTGAAGAAATTGTTCCCCCAGTTGATCATCAGTTGCCTGTATTGCCTCATTCAGGCTTAGAAGCCGAGCTTGACGAATCACGGTCTCGCTAACTAGATTTTGTAATCGATCAAGTCGAGAAACTGGCACTCGAATCGTTTGACTGACTTTTGGAATCTCAACCGCTTCCTGAGGGCCTTCATCTTCTGTCTTTGTTGATTCGGCAAAAGTTAGTGGGTCAACGGACTCACCTGCGGAAATTTGTTGAAGCATATTCTGATGTGCCTCCTGAACTTCCTTCTCTTCTTCCGCTGGAGTCTCAACCTTTTCAATCAAGAGCTCCGATTCCTTCCCTCGATAGAACTCAAGGAGTTCATCGATTTCCTCCGCTTCTTTTTCAGTAACTAATTTGATACTCCACCACAGATACAATTTTTGCGGGTCAAATTCAGTCCAAGGAGGGATCAGACTTGTGTGAACAATGACAGTTGTTTCTCCGAATTCTTCCAGTTGTCTAAATAGCAACAAGGGTTCTTGACCTTGTTCCAGAAAATTCTGATCAAAGTGAAGATGCAGCAAGTAAACGTCTTTTTGGATCCGCGGACTATCTTGTTTTGAATCACTTTTCTGAAATTCTTGTTGACTAGGAATGTCTGTCAGTTGATCAGTCGATTGGTTCTCATTGGTGGAGTGCGTTGAACTTGAGGTGGAATTTCCTACAATAGGATTTAGAAGTGCTGATAAGTTATCTTTTCCTTTGAGCAGTACAGAAACAATTTCTGGTGTACTTGTTAAAGTGCCTGATCGTAACTGGGAGAGAATTGCTTCAAATTCATGAGCATAATTCGCCAAGTCACTCAAGCCAACCATGGCGGCTCCACCTTTTAAAGTGTGAGCTGACCTAAAAAGTCGTTGGATGACATTTTGATCAACTGGGTCCTCTTCCAGTAACAGCAGTGACTCTTCAATTTCCTGCAATAGTTCTTGCGCTTCTTCCAAGAACTCATCAGCAGGCAGGGCTTCAAAGTTCATTTTTGATTGAACACGTGAACGCCCGCCCAGTCATCTGAGGGCGGGTTTTCCAGCAAATTTTGGCATCGTTCAACATAGACAGCTGGAAGTGAATCAAGAGGTTGGTTTCGGGCGAGATCAGTGAAGAGTTGTTGAGCCTCCATCCATTTTTTCTGCCGATACAAGCTCAAGGGTTCTTCCAGACTCTGCATGACCATTTTTTTGGCAGATTGAACGTCTAGACTGTCACTGTTGAATAACTCATAAATTGTTACCGCCTGCTTTCGACCTTTGACCATCACAGTATCAATTTTCCTAATCAATAAATTCTCCTTTTCATCTCCTAGGGCATCAAACGTTTGATCAGAGAAGAGTAAGGAAGCCCCATAGTATTTTGTCAGACTCTCAAGTCGTGAAGCGAGGTTGACAGCATCACCAAGTACAGTTGAATCCATCCGCTCCTCAAAGCCCAATGTTCCAAAGACTACAGGCCCAGTGTGAATACCTATCCCAATTGAAATGGGGACTTGACCCTGCCTTTTACGTTTCTGGTTCATGGTGCCTAATACTTGAAGCATTCCCATCCCAGCATTCAAAGCATTCCTCGCATCGTTTGATGACTGCTCAGTCCTGTCAAAAATCGCCATCACAGCGTCTCCGATAAACTTATCCACAAAGCCGTGATTGACCATGATTGACATGTTCATCATCTTCAAATAGTCATTCAAAAAATCCATTAATTCTTGTGGTGACAATGGTTCTGACAGATCAGTAAATGATCTGATGTCACTGAAAAGAATTGTTGCTTCATCACTCTCTGCAGTTCCAAAGCGAAGAGATTCCAATCCTTCTGGAGCAATACGTTCCAGAAAACCCTTGGGGACAAATTTTTCGAACAACCTAGTCAAACGATTTGCTGCTTCCGTTTCAGCCAACTTCAACTTGGTGGTTTTCAGTTCTTGATAAGCTATCACCTGTTCATCAAGGGCCTGTTGCAGTTGGTGATTCAACTCCCTCGACTGATCTTCAGCTTTCTTCATACGAAGTAAAACTTGAACCCGAGCAATCAGTTCATCTGCAGCAAATGGCTTGGGTAAGTAGTCATCAGCGGCGAGTTGGACTAGTCCTTGGACCAAGTTTTCCGTTGAAACTTGGGCAGTGAGAAAAAGTACAGGGATGTTTTTCCAGTGGGCATCAGCCTTGAGGATCCGGATACACTCATCTCCGGAGATTTGAGGCATGTTCCGATCGAGCAAGATTAAATCGGGAAGCTTTTTTGGGGATAAAGTGCTCAGCCAGCGGAGGGCATGGAGTCCATCTTCATGCTCAATCACTTGAAATCCTTCCGAAGCAGATTCAAGAACACGACGCACGTGCCCTCGAATGCTGCGGGAGTCATCTACTATGACGATGGAAGAGATCATTTATCTCGAAATCCTAGCAAGCAAAAAATATGGATCGGCTGGTGTTTACAATTTGTGCAGTTTCTAATTCAGTAACTCTAATTCTTGCTCAGGTGTATTAATGGTTTATGCCGTTAACTTTCAGTTCGATCAAGCTTCCTTACTTGGTGAATTTGTCCTCAGGTGTCGTTTATCTCAAGAATTATAGTTCTAGGAATCATTCGAAAAAGTCTTCGTCGTCCTTCAATTCCTTGGTAAAGCGTGAATACTT
>WTIF01000154.1:2922-5760 GCA_011522845.1 Deltaproteobacteria bacterium | reverse complement strand
CCTCTGGACTTGTTAAAACCGTCAAAGATTTCCCCATCGATTTGACAAGAAGTACCCCATAAGACCCCAGAGCTTCATTCAACTCCACTTCTGCTTGGAAGCGAAAAACTGGGGTCTCGTTTTCATTTTCCCATTCCGACAAACAATGAATAAATTGAGGTCTAAGACCGATTTTTACTTTTCGACCTGAATCATTTTTTAGTTTCCCTGCTGCTTCCTTCGAAACAGGCAAAATCATTTCATCAGCTTGGAAAACCAAGTTCTCATCATTTTTCTGTAATTGACCTTCCACAACATTGATTGTTGGCTGGCCAAGATGTTGAGCTACAAACAATGAATTTGGGTGGTCAAAAATTTCTCTACCTGTACCGATTTGAACCAAGCCTCCATCGCCCATAACACCGATTCTATCTCCCAACGAGAGTGCCTCCGCATAATCATGGGTTACATACACGGTAGCAACTTCCCGAAGTTCTTGAAGTGTATGGAACTGGATTCTCAGTTCTGCACGAATTTTGGCATCAAGGTGGCTAATCGGCTCATCAAGCAAAAACACTCTCGGCTTGGCCACCAAAGTTCTGCCTAAAGCTGTTCTCTGTTTCTGACCACCAGAAATTTCGTGAGGTTTTCTTTCGAGAAGATGAGAAATTTGAAGAAGCTTTGTAACCTCCTCGACTTGTCTACGGATCTCAGTCGCCTCTTTTTTTGACGCGATAAGGGGACTGGCAATATTTTCAAAAACCGTTTTGTGCGGATAAAGAGCATAACTTTCAAAAGTCATCGCTGCACCTCTCTGATAGGGAGGCACATTGGTCACGTCCTGCCCATCAAAAAGAATTCTTCCTCCATCTAAATTTTCTAGACCAGCGATACAGCGAAGGAGAGTGGTTTTCCCAATTCCGGAGGGACCAACGATTACAAAAAACTCACCCTGGGGAACCTTCAGAGACAGCCGATCCAAAACCGGATGTTGAAAAGCTTTGCATATGGATTGGAGTTCTAGCTCTGCCATTTCTATCCCTTCACCACACCCAGTGACAAACCACGGACCATGAAGCGGCGTAGAAAGATAAAGAGTAGAACTGGAGGAAGCATAGCCACCATAGAAAATGCCATCACTAAATTCCACAAAGTCTGACTGCCTGAAGTAAATGAGGGGATATGTACTGGAAAGGTTTTTACCGTTGTTCCGGTCAATAAGTTTGCAAACAGGTATTCATTCCAGGCAAAGATCCAGCAAAGCATGGCGACTGAAACCATTCCAGGAAAGACGAGCGGCAAGGTGACTTTGAAAAATGTTTGTAAGGGTGTGAAGCCATCTAGATACGCTGCCTCTTCTAGTTCGCGGGGTGCGTCCCGAAAGAAGACCATCATCAGCCAGGTGGCTAAAGGCAGGTTAAAAACCAAGTACAAGGTTATCAGACTGAAGTAGCTATCTGTCCCCCATGGAGTTGCATCGAATAGAAAAAACATCGGGATGATTACCGCCACTGGAGGAAACATTCGATTGGAAAGAATCCACATCGCAATATTTTCACCAGCAAACCCGCGGATGAAGCGGGCTAAAGCATAACCGGCCAGGGTACCTAAAAATAATGAAAGAAGTGTATTAGCAATTGAAACGATCAGACTGTCGATCAAAGATTTCAGTGATCCTGGATCCGCAAAAATCCCTGCATAATTTTCTGGTCGCATAGTCTCCGGCCAGAATGTAGGGACCATCGAGTTGATTTCAGCAACTGGCTTGAGGGATGTGATGAACTGGAAATAAAGAGGAAAAACGGTGAATAAGAGCCAGATTGCCAAAAAGACTAAGAATAAATATCTAATCAATCGTGTGGTTGCAGAATCCATTCGATTCCTTAAGCGAAGGCCTGAGCCTTCAGAACTTTTTTCAAGTATTTGAGAAACAAAGTTATCAACACCATTGCTACAGCGAAGATAATCCAGGCGTATGCGGCTGCTTCTCCAATCTCAACTTCCCGTATCCCTTTTTGGAATGCAATGAAAACCGGTAATTCTGATGACTGTGCTGGACCTCCGGAAGTCATTACATATACTTTATCGACAAATTTGTAGGCATCCATGAAACGTATAATAAAGGCAATAGCGATGATTTCTTTGAGTAGTGGGAGCGTTAGTCTGCGCAGGACCATGAACTGTGATGCGCCGTCCACTTTGGCAGCTTCATAGATCGCAGGAGGCAAAGACACTCGACCGCTGTAAACGATTAATAGTGGAAGCGCTGTCCATTGCCAGACATCAACCATTGTTAGCGACCAAAGAGACAAACCGGCATCCAGCCATTCGATCCGCTCCATGGGTCCCAGAATTCCAATTTTTATCAGCAGATGATTAACTGCACCATTGTATGCTTGGAGCAGAAACTTCCACAAAGTTGCCACTATGGATGGCGGAAGCATCATGGGTAGGACAAGTACGATCAGGATGACCACGCGCGCCAGCTGGGATTTAACCAATTCATAGAGCGTCAGTGCCAACATAGTCCCGAGCAAAACTTCCAGACAAGCTCCAAATACCAAGTATTGAATCAGTCGACCAACACTGTCCCACATGCGGTCATCGTTAAGTACCGTGGCAAAGTTCTGCCAACCAATATACTCCCAATCTTGATAAAAGAGCTTCATCATGTTGGTGTTCTGAAAAGCATGATATCCCATCCAAATGGTTGGATAAATCACGATAGCGATCAGAATCAACACGGGTAATCCAATCATTAGCCAGGGTATCACCGGGTTAACGATCAGATTTTTATCAGTTCTCTTTTGCTTGAACCAGTCTGGTGAAACTGATTCTGCTTTAAGCGGCATCGCCCTC
>WTIF01000154.1:0-2822 GCA_011522845.1 Deltaproteobacteria bacterium | reverse complement strand
CTTTTGCTTGAACCAGTCTGGTGAAACTGATTCTGCTTTAAGCGGCATCGCCCTCCGCTGAATGATTTAGCTATAAAAAATGAGGCTGCTTAGTTTGAATCGAGCCCCTCAAGAAGACGCTTGAATGCCACCATTCCGGGATCATCCAATCCAATTGACTTGTCCTGAAATATACGGGCTCTACCAATTTGGCAGGGCTTATCCCTGAAGTCATCGATCGTTTGCTGGACCACCTCGATCAGACCAGAGAGGCTTGTTTCGGGAGCACCTTCTAATTTCTTCTGAGCTGCTGAGAGTGGGTCCAAAACTGTCTTCTGACCCAACTCTGCTTTGCCACGCTGTTGCATTGCCTCCAGAGCTAATTTGAGTAGACCAGCCCACTCAGTAGAATCCACTTCTGCTTGCCCCTTCTTCTGCTTGGCCATCGCCATCAAACCAGTAGCAAGGATGGTCCCGTAACTAGAACCACTGGTTTTGGTAAAGGCTTGGGCACATTTAAGAAGCGCCATTCCCCAATCATCGGGTAGCTCTCCCCTAATCTCCAGAAGTTGCCGACTCCCCCGAACCATTGTCACCCCAAGATCACCGTCCCCAAGCTGGGCATCCAAGCCGTTCAGTTCCTCAGCAGACGACTCCAGGTGTTCAGCCAACCGGGGCAGTTGGTCTTGTAACCACGAAACTTTCATCATCCCACCTGCCAAAATGCACAGTGTGCAGGTGCCTGCAATAACGCCTCTCTTTCCTGATTCAAGAAACAGAAAGTCATAGAGACGCCTGCCATTTCCATTGAAGTTGCGTAGCGCCCCACAAGTGGCATCACTATAGTTGCTCCCAGATCTTCAATCCGCTTTTGGACAACTCTGTAGAGGATGTAGAGTTCCTCAGGAGGAGTGGCACCGAGACTATTCACCATCACTGAGAGCCGATCACCTGAGCCAATTGCCCGGTCAGCAATCAAACGATCCACCATCTCATGAGCAATATCGTCTGCAGGTTTGAGCTTGTCTCTCCATACTCCAGGTTCCCCATGAATACCCATTCCCATTTCCATCTCATCCTCAGCAATCTCAAAGGTTGCTTTTCCTGCTTGTGGGATTGTGCAAGGAGTCAATGCAGCCCCGACGCTACGGCAGGAATCTGCTGTTTCTTGGGCAATTCGCGTCACTTCCTCTAGGGATCGCATTTGTTCAGCTGCAGCCCCTGCAATTTTGAAAGCGTAGACCATTCCTGCAACTCCCCTACGTTTTTCAGCTTCCTCTGGTGGAGCAGAGGAAACATCATCTGCTAGAAGAACAGTTGTGGATTGGATATCTTCCTCCATCTCGAGTTGCTCTCCAGCCATATCGAAGTTCATGACATCTCCACCATAGTTTCCGTAGAGACGTAACACTCCAGCGCCTGCATGAGCAACTTTCATCGCCTCAGCCATCTGCTCGACGGATGGAGATGCGAACACATCTCCGATTGCACAAGCATCCAAAAGCCCATGGCCCACATAGCCTGTAAAGACTGGTAGATGTCCGGAACCACCCCCTGAGACGATACCAACCTTCCCAGGTCTTTGCGACCCAGCTCGGGTAATGACTCTTCCACCTTCACCGGTCTGCCTGTAGATTTCAGGGTGAGCCGCACACATCCCCACCAACATTTCATCAACGTACTTGTATGGGTCATTCAACAATTTCTTCATCAGATTCCTCCATTAATTTTTTGGGATGCACCCTTGAATATTTATTTTCTTCAAAGACCAGATATCAAATCAAAGTCTTGACCATACCACCATCAACATTGATTGCCTGACCAGTGATGAATTTCCCGTGTGGTGATGCTAAGTAAGCAACCAACGCGGACACATCCTCCGGATCTCCATAATGGCCTAGAGGAATGTTTTGTTTAGCGAATGCCTCAATCGCATCGGGACCTGGCATACCCAGAAAACCTCCCAATTGATCTCCCAGCCCCCCTGGTTCTTCCCAAAGTGGCCCTTTGATTGGACCTGGACACACTGCATTGACCAAAATTTTATCTCCCGCGAGATAATTGGCCATGTCCTTAGTGAGCATGTTCAATGCGGCCTTTACTGAGTCATAATCAACTAAACCTCCGGGTTGCTTACCAAAAATGGAAGAGATATTGATGATTCTTCCTCCACCTCTAGTCCTTAAATGTGGTATGGCAGCTCTGGAACTGTGCAAAGGACCATAATACATCAGGTCCATACTTTCTCTGATCACCCCTTCATCGTGACTGAGAAGATCACTCAATTGCCCCGCACCCGCATTATTAATCAGGATGTCCATGCCCCCAAAGTGGGCTACTGAGTCATTTACGAATTTTTCATTCTCTTCACGCTTCCTAAGATCAGCTTCTACAGTCAATACCTTGACGGTATCACTTCTCAATCCGTTAGCGACCTCCTCCAGTTTGGCTTTGTTACGGCCACAAAGCGAAAGATGACAACCTTCTGAGGCAAGCATTTCAGCACACGCCTTGCCTAAACCTCTACTGGCACCTGTAATTAAAGCAACTTTTCCATTCAATTGAAGATCCATGTTTTTATCCCTGTAAAGGCATGAAGTTAATGAAACCTCAGTTCATCACCGACAAAAAATTGTAAAGGTTACGGACATATTTTAATTCCAATTTTGATGTCCACTTCCATCGAAAACTATTCATTTGAATCCGACAGCATTATCCCATGCTTAGCTGCAGCACCTAAGGCCTTACTGACGTCGATTACTCTGGGCCCAAGACGATCCAAACTTAATCGGACGTTATCTACAGCTCTAAACTCTATTTCTCTTTCTCCATCTAGAGCAATC
>WTIF01000188.1 GCA_011522845.1 Deltaproteobacteria bacterium | reverse complement strand
ATATAAAGTTGAGATTGAACGCGCATGACTAGATTCTTATCACATTCACTATTAGTGATTCTTTCATTCATTTTCTTAATGCCATTTGGTTGGATTGCCAGCCTAGCGTTCAAACGCCAAATTGATATTCTCATGACTAATATTATTTCACCTATTAGTTATGGGAATTTTATTAAATTGTTTGCGTCGAAAGAATCTACATTTAGCAACGACATCTTAAATTCTTTGTTTGTTGGTTTGAGTTCTACACTTATTGTGCTGATCGTATGTTCATTAGCATCATTTACATTAACCAGATTAAAAATTGAAAAATGGGTTGGGCTTATCATTTTTGGATGGTTGCTGATGTTTCATATGATACCGCCCATTACATTTATTGGTTCTTGGTTCGTACTGGCAAACTCACTTGGTTTGTTTAATTCCTACAGTGCACTCATCATTGCTCATGCTACTATAAATTTACCATTAGGGCTTTTTATTATCACTAACTACATGAAAGAAATTCCTCATGAAATTCAGGAAGCTGCGGTAATGGATGGAGCATCCAATCATCAAACCTACTTTAGAATTTTTCTTCCATTGCTATTGCCTGGTTTATTTACAGCAGCCATCATTATCTTTCTATTCAGTTGGAATGACTTCATGGTATCGATCAACCTCTCTGCAAAAGCAACACAGACTGTTCCAGTTTCAATAGCGACCTATTCACAACAGTATGAAGTCAGGTATGGAGAAATGGCAGCAGGCTCTCTGGTTTCATTAGTACCTGGGCTATTACTAACGATCTTTGCAAATCGTTATATTGTCAGAGGAATAACCGCTGGTTCTGTGAAATGAATTTTAGCTTATCATTTAAAAGGATAGTCAATGAAACTTGTCTTTATCTTGTTTGATTCACTGAATCGCCATCTTCTTTCTCCCTATGGTGGGCAAATCAATACCCCAAATTTTCAACGGCTTTCAGAGAAGGCTCAGACATTCAACAAACACTATGTTGGAAGTTTACCATGTATGCCAGCTCGTCGGGATATGCATACTGGACGGCTAAGCTTTTTACACAGAAGTTGGGGGCCATTGGAGCCCTTTGATAACTCCTTTCCTGAAATTCTTTTCAAAAATAATATCTACAGCCACTTAGTAAGTGATCATTATCACTATTGGGAAGATGGTGGTCTTACCTATCATAATCGCTATGACAGTTATGAATTCATTAGAGGGCAGGAGGGTGATGCATGGAAGGCAATGGTTCAGCCTCCGTGGGAGCGTCTGAGAGAAAAATATGACTCCAATCAATTATCAACGGAGAACAGAGATTACTTCAGAAATAATATCATCAATAGGGAGTATTTACTCACAGATGAAGACTACCCATGTGTTCAATGCTTTAATCATGGAATTGAGTTTCTAGAAAATAACCATGAAGCAGACAACTGGCTACTGCAGATTGAGACATTCGACCCGCACGAACCTTTCACTGCACCAATGCGTTTTCGGAATAATTACAAAACCAACTGGAAAGGAGGAATCAGAGATTGGCCAAAATATGGAAGAGTCGAGGAACTCGAAGATGAATATAACGAGCTGAGGTCAAATTATTTTGCACTCCTTGAACTATGTGATGAACAACTCGGACGTGTTCTAGATTATTTTGATCAAAATGATCTTTGGGTTGACACAGGCTTAGTGGTTACTACAGATCATGGATTTTTACTAGGTGAACACGATTTCTGGGCTAAAAACAGAATGAATATGTACCAGGAAATCGTCAATATTCCCTTCTTCCTTTACCATCCAAATCAAAATCAATCACAAGAGTGTAATGCACTGACCCAGACAATTGATATCTGTCCTACGATTTTGGACTTTTTTGGGATTGATCCTCCATTAGAGTGCCAGGGTCAATCTTTACTCAGAGTTGACGCTGATGGCTTCAATCATCGAGAAGCTCTGATTTATGGATATTTTGGCGGCGCTGTGAATGTAACTAATGGCGAGTATACCTACCACAGATATCCATTTGACTTGATGCAGCAGGAAATTTTTCAATACACCTTAATGCCTACTCATATTCGTCAACATTTTTCAGTTGATGAACTACAGCATGCGAAGCTGAACGAGCCATTTGACTTCTCCAAAGGAGTACCTTTACTAAAAGTGCCTGTAGTTCAACGTTCTCCAATTCATCAGTATTATGGCCCGGGCTGCATGATAGAGAATGACACGAGACTTTATAATATTATTGATGATCCGAAACAGCAGACGATAGTCAAGGATTCTCAAACTGAATCAATGATGACTGAGTATATTTCTCAATTGATGAAATGGAATCAAGCGCCACCAGAAGCCTTTACGAGATTACAGATCTGAATCTCTAAGCTGTTCAGCAGAAGAGACGATATTTTCGTAGAGATGAGCCACACTACGATTTGTTAATGTTGATTCTTTAAATAGAACACCGGTTGTATAACTGATTAGAGGTTCAACCTTGATAGGATAAATTTCATGGCTCTGTAAAATCTTTTTCATCATCGAAGGTAGTCTGATGATGTATTCGCCATGAACTGTAAATTGAATACCTAAATAGATGGATGTGGTTTCCAGAGCATATACTGGATTTTGAATTTGGTTTCTTATGCAAAATTCTTTGACACCATTATTGTCGTTACTTTCGTTGCTCCAAGAAATCCACTGATACTTTGTTAATTCCTTTACAGGTTTTTCGCTTTTGAAAATTGGATGAGACTTATGAGCGTAAACGATTTGTGAGAGTGGGAGCAGCCCACGATAGCGAACAGGTTTTTGGAGTTTTTGATAATTGGGTTCTGCTCCTAACATAAGTGTGATTTCGTCTTTGACTAATTCATTCCACAGTGTTGTAACAGAGCCGTATCTTATATTTATAAAGATGTGATTATTGTGTTTTTGATATACTGCAAGAATTTTTGGAAGTAACACAGTACTCCAAGCGTGGCCTGCTCCGATCGTAATTTGATTCCGATTTTTAATATCTTTCAACCTTTTGATTTCAACTAGAGCCTGGCCTTCTTCTTCTAGCAGTTTTAACGCACGCTCATAAAGAATTTCACCTTCTGGTGTTAAGTTCACTCCGCGTATTGATCGTTCAAAAAGTTGGACACCGAGTTCATATTCCAGGTTTTGAAGTGTTTTACTGACGGATGGTTGTGAAACATTTAAACGCTGTGAAGCACTGTTTATACTTTTGCTCTCAACAACAGCAATAAACTGCCTAATTTCTCTTGATAGCATTGTTTCTAAGAATAAAAATTTATGAAAAACACTATTGTTTTTTTCACTGATCAGCAAAGAGGGGACACTCTCGGAGCTAATGGCAACCCATCAGACTTGACTCCCAACCTGGATTATTACGGAGCCAAAGGGATCAATTTTTCAAATGCATTCACACCTCAACCTGTGTGTGGACCAGCTCGATCTGTGATGCAAACTGGGAAATTTGCAACAAAAACAGGTTGTTTCCGCAATAAAATTCCTCTTGATCCATCCGAATGGACAATCGCTAAAACTCTTGGAGCAAATGATATCCAAACAGCATATTTCGGAAAGTGGCATCTTGGTAATCCAGACTCATTTGGCAGTGTAATCAAAGCAGAAAGAGGTGGCTATGAGTCTTGGCTTGCTGCCAACCTCCTTGAGTTTGTTTCAAATTCCTATGACACACGCCTATACGATTCCAATAATGAAGAAGTTCGTTTACCCGGATACCGTGTTGATGCAGTTGTAGATGCCGCGATTCGTTATGTCTACGAGAATCAAAGCAAACCATTTTTTATCTTCATTTCCTTGCTTGAGCCACATCATCAAAATCATCTCGATAATTATCCAGCCCCTCATGGATACGAAGAAAGATATCGAAACTCCTGGATTCCCTTGGATTTGCAAGCACTAGGTGGCTCTACCTACATGCATCTGCCTGGATATTATGGAATGATCAAACGGATTGATGAAGCATACGGTCGTTTGATTGATGCACTAACTAGTTTGAATCTGTTTGAATCCACCAACGTGATCTTTACTTCAGACCATGGGAACCAATTCAAGACCCGAAATGATGAATACAAAAGAACTCCTCATGATAGTGCTACTCACATTCCACTAGTTTGCACAGGTGGAGATTTTCTGATTTCTCGCACTGTCAGACAAATCGTCAGCTTAGTTGATATTGTTCCAACAATTCTAGACCTTCATCAATTAAATATTCCTGAAGATCTTCATGGTAAATCACTGCTGCCACTGTGCTACGAGACACACCCAAGCTGGAATAATGCGGCCCTAATTCAAATCAGTGAAACTCAAATTGGCCGGGCAGTTCGGACAGAAAAGTGGCTCTATGGTGTAACCGGTGATGGAGATCCTTGGAATGACAGCGCGGCTAGCCTTTATACAGGAACTTACCTGTATGATCTACAAGCAGATTCGGCCCAACTGCACAATCTTATTAACTACCGCTCTCATATTCCAGTGCAGCAGGAACTCAGATTACTGCTGAAAGAACTGATGATTCAGGCTGATGAGGCTGACTTTGAAATTGAGATCACGGATTCTGATCAAGAATACAACCAGCTGAAGTCAGAAAATACTTTCCCTTATTTCCCGGAATATCTGGTTGATTTTCGTTGAATCAATACTTCTGATTGTAGTCATTTTCTTTCTCCAAAATTCTTCCAAAGCCGCTTGGAGTGTAACAAATTCCCTGATTTGATTCTTCTGAGAATTGGGTTACCCTCCTTTGGTATTCTTTCCAGCTTACTTCCAGCTAGTCATCCAACCTTTTTGTATTTCATAGTCAAATGGTGAATTCATTCCGCTTCTCCATCGACCGTGGAGGCACATTTACCGATGTGTATGCCGAAGTGCCTGGAGAGCTGGGCTTCCGTGTGGTCAAGCTGCTCTCAGAAGACCCAGCACACTATCCTGATGCACCCCGTGAAGGGATCCGTCGAATTCTGGAGGAAGTTACCGGCCGTCCATATCCCAAGGAAGGCTTCGTGTCGTCTGATATTGACTGGATCCGGATGGGGACAACTGTTGCCACGAATGCCTTGCTTGAACGAAAAGGGGCGAAGACGTTACTTGTGATCACCAAAGGCTTTGGCGACCTGTTGCAAATTGGCAATCAGAACCGACCACGCATCTTTGATCTGGAGATCCGCAAGCCGGAGTTGCTTTATCAGCAGGTGCTGGAGGTCGATGAGCGGGTTCGGCTTCGCAGGACGGATGATTCAACGCCTGGTGTTTTGGGTACCACTGGTGAGGAGTTCCTCATTCTTGAAAAACCGAACCTGGAACAGGTTCGCAACTCCTTAGAAAAAGCTAAGCAAGCGGGTATTGAAGCCGTAGCGGTTGTCTTTCTACATGCCTATGCGTTCCCGCAGCATGAGCAGCAGGTTGGAGAATTGGCCCGAGAACTTGGCTTTGCGCAGGTTTCGCTCTCTCACGAAGTGATGCCGATGGTTAAGATGGTGGCACGTGGTGACACGACGATGGTAGCTGCGTATCTCACTCCACACATTCGCCAATACCTCGATAGCTTCCGCTCTGGTTTTTCGGATGGACTGAAGCAAAGCAACCTGTTCTTCATGCAATCCGATGGGGGCCTCACTGCGGCAGACCACTTTCAAGGCAGCAACGCAATTCTCTCCGGCCCAGCTGGAGGAGTAGTGGGCTATGCGCTGACCACAGACCTAGGAAAGCATGTGATTGGCTTCGACATGGGAGGGACCTCCACAGATGTTTCGCGCT
>WTIF01000019.1 GCA_011522845.1 Deltaproteobacteria bacterium | reverse complement strand
ATTTTTAAGGGAAACACTGATTGAAGCGTTGTCGCCTCAAGTGTTTTGCGGTCGAGTTTTAGCGACGCTCCATACCGTCAGCAGGAGTCCGCTCTCTGTCATCAGTTGGGCTAAGATTTCGTGTCCAAGGTCTTCTTGACGCTGAATTGTGCCCAAACCTAGATAGAGATCATTCGGATCCGCATCTTGTAAAAGTATATTTTCGGGTCGAACTCCAATAACGGCATGGTTTGGAAATTTCTCATCAAGGGCTAAGGAATTCCTTTTAGCTGCTCGCAAGAGACTTTCCTTAGAGTGAAGATTCATTCGAGGGCTGCCGATGAAGCCAGCAACAAACAAGTTAGCCGGTTTTTCATACAGTTCGATGGGCGGCCCAACTTGCTGTACTTGACCTTTATCCATAACTGCTATCCGATCCCCAATCGTCATCGCTTCCACTTGGTCATGCGTTACGTAGACGGTAGTCGTCCCGAGTTGACGTTGCATCTGGGTAATTTCACTTCGCATTTGCACCCTTAACTCGGCATCAAGATTCGAAAGTGGTTCATCAAACAAAAAGGCTGACGGCTGACGAATCATTGCTCTCCCAAGGGCAACACGCTGTGCTTGCCCCCCAGAAAGCTGCTTTGGTTTGCGATCAAGCAAATCATGCAAACCCAACATATCTGCAACACGACTTACTTCGCTACTCACTCTATGGCCAGCTGTTTTTCGAATTTGTAAGCCAAAAGCTAGATTTTCCCGAACGGTCATGTTTGGAAAGAGAGCGTATGATTGAAAAACCATTGAAATATTTCGCTCTCCAGGAGTCAGATCGTTAGCCCGTTTCCCACCGATCAGGAGATCTCCTTCAGTAACATCCTCTAGTCCAGCGATCATTCGCAAGGTTGTTGACTTGGCACATCCTGACGGCCCCACGAGGACCATGAACTCCCCTTCTTCAACTTGAAGGTTAAGATTACGAATCACCTCGACAGAACCCGGATAGCTTTTGGATACATCAATGAAACGTATTTCGCTCATCCATTGTCTCCAAAACTAGCGAACAAATTTCTGAACTGACACCATTTCATTAGATTACGAGGGGTTTCATTACTCAAAAGCGCTCTCAATTTGTTGCCTAGCCCTGTTTAGGAAAGAATTCGTAACATGAAAATCATTGGATATTCCATATGGTAGGTTTTCCCTGTGAACAAATTCCTTGAGGTTCATCATCGTCGAATTCACCTCTTCCCAACTTAAACCCATCGATTCAGGGCGAATGTCCAAGCCTAATTGGACCAAAGCTTCTAACAGCACTTCAGTTCGTTGCTGGTGCATCATGGACCCCAAAATCAATCCCAAGCATACAGCCTGGCCATGAAGAAATTTCTTACCCGTCTGGGCTTCCAGAGCATAGAAAATAAA
This sequence comes from Deltaproteobacteria bacterium, assembly GCA_011522845.1. GTDB lineage: Bacteria > SAR324 > SAR324 > SAR324 > NAC60-12 > JCVI-SCAAA005. Next base: position 4,381 of record WTIF01000019.1, on the reverse strand, counting down.
ATGTTCCACCCCCTCGATGTGTCTTGGATTCCATCCTGCTGCGTGGTAAGAGGCTCCACCCCACTTTAGAGCATCCACCATGATTTCAATTCCTAGAGGAGTTAGATTTTTGATCTCCGTAATGGAATTCAAAGCCCTCTCTGCCTTTCTGATTGAAATTTGGGCTAGACTGTCGTCATAGGGCCAGCGTTTTTCGCATTTGCCCTGACGATTTGCATAACTCCAATCCATCACACCAGTAAAGAAACAGAAAACATCCCCGATTCCGCCAACATTGAGGAGTCTGGGAGCCGCTTCAATGATCCCATAGTCGATGTAAATTGACTGGGGAATTGCCCAACCCACATAGCGTACAATGCTATTTTCACGTACCCCCGAACGATGCCCAAAAACCGCATCTACTGAAAGAGAAGTAGGAAATTGAACCAGTGGTTTGTTAAGGCGCCACGAAAAATACTTTGCTACGTCAATTGCTTGCCCCCCACCAAGGCCAACGATAGACGAAACGTGTTCAAACTTAGGAAGTTCTGATTCCAAGTAACTACGTTCCAAGGAACTGACCAAGTAAACTTCCACCTCATTTGGGAGTTCATTCTTAAAAAGCGGCCACAGATCCTCCATCGTGACTACAAGGATCTTTGGCATCACAAAACCAGCTACCTCTGACAAAAGATTACGCCCAAAGATGATTGGGAAATGAGAGATGTTTTTTTCTTGAAAAGGCATCTTTGGTTTATCCTTTCACGGCGCCGAGGGTAATACCCTTGACAATATGTTTTTGGGCAACAACAGCGAAGAGAAGCATGGGTATTATGGCGATGATTGATGCTGCAGTCATTGCCCCCCAATCCAGTGCCGCATATCCACGAAAACTTGTGACTCCGAGTGTAACCGTTTGAGCATTCGAAAAGGTCAAACCAAGAGCTATCGCAAGTTCGTTCCAGATCCAGATTGCGTTCAAAATCGCCGTTGCTACCAGTCCTGGTAAAGTACATGGGATATAAATGCGTGTAAGAATTTGCCAATGAGAACAGCCCTCAATCCGCGCAGCTTCATCGATAGCAGGGTTGATTTCCCTAAAGAAGGAACTGAGTAGCCAAATTGACAACGGCAAAACATGAACTTGGTACATCAGCGCCAAACCAAGATGGGTATCGTAGAGCCCTGTCCATTGATATAGAGAAAACATTGGCAAGACAAACAAAAATTCTGGAAGCATATAAGCCAAGATCAGCCAAATACCTACCAGATTTTTACCCTTCAACTTGAGCCTTACCAGGGCGTACGCTGTGGGCAGCGCAATCGCCAAAGAAAGTACAATCCCAATCAGGGTGATGATGATTGAATTAAAAAATGTTTCTTTGAAAGTGTCGTGATTCCAGAGCTTGAGATAGCTCGATGTAACCGGTTCGAAGAGCCAAAGAGGGGGGTTAGCAAGACTGTCTCGTTTAGATTTCAGTGAGACTGTCAAAACCCAGTAAACTGGAAACAAACTCAACAAAATCATGCCTACCGTGAATAGGTAGGCCCAGATTTTTTGGAAATTAGCCATGCCGGTCTGCCGCAACATCAGCTAGACTCCACTTTTCTCTGCAAGGACTGGAGTGCTAATGAAATCAATAAGATCAGTAATGAAAACAGGATCATTGTCGCCATCGCCTTACCAATTTGCTGATAGCTGTATGCAGTTCGATAAACAAAGGTTTGGACAACTTCGGTCGCTAAACCTGGACCACCTCCCGTGGTGCCAAAGACAATGTCAAAGACTTTCAAAGTATCGATAGTGCGAATTATCACAACCGTCAACAGCAATGGCTGTAGCATTGGGAAACTAATCTTCCAAAAAATCATAAATTCACTAGCCCCTTCTACCCTCGCAGCTTCAAGGGGATCATTTGGCAATCCTCGCAATCCCGCTAACATGATCACGAAGACAAAAGCAGTTTGCCACCAAACATCAACGGCAACAATTGATGGCATTGCCGTATTTGCAGCCCCATAAAACGCTGAGGGCCCCATCCCAAATACCCGCATTAGATGATTAATGATGCCTAAAAATGGGTCAAACATGACTTTTGACATTAACGCCACAACGATCCCCGAAACCATCAGCGGCATCATCAAAACTGCACGTATCAGCTCTGTTGATACTTTCAATTTGTCTACTTGAACCGCCAAATAAAATCCCAGAGCAATTTCGATAGCAGTGGCTGAAACACTGAAAGTGATGGTGTTGCCAATGACTGTCCAAAACTCGGAATCTGACAATAAGCCAAGGTAGTTTTCAAATCCGATAAAGTCGAATTGGTTTCCCCAGTTCCAATTGGTCATTGAAACGATTAGTCCGAAACTAACTGGATACACCGAAGTGAAAGTCAACGTGAGTAGGCAGGGTAAAATAAACCAAAAGGCAGAAAGGCTGCCAACGGCTTTGAGAGCCTTGGCCATTAATTTTTTGGGGAAAGTGGGTGGGCTGCCTGGCTGCGCTTAGCAACCAGGCACTTGGGTATTTATTTCGTAGCCATTTTCATGAAGTCAGCTTGTGCTGCTGCTCCTGCTGCTGAGGGGTTTTCTCCACCGTAAATAGCTTGAATCACATCAACTATACGCAAGGCAAATTCGCTCCAACCCGCTCTTTGAACTACTGAAGTTTGTGAATTTGGCATTGCCGCAAAAACCGCATCTACGTAGCTCTTGGGGAAGCTTGCTGCATATTCAGAGTCTTTCCAAGTTGACAATCGTGGTGCTCCACCATGCAGTTTCCCTATCGCTGAGGCATTTTGGCTATTGGTCATGTATTGAATGAAATACCACCCAGCATCTGCATTACTGGCGTTTTTGGGGATTCCAAAGCCCCATTGCCAATGAGCGGTGTAGGGCTGCCCCTCGTCATTGTCAACTGGGATCACCGAGTAGCCAATTTTTCCAGCGATCGGACTATCTTCAGGGTTCTCAAACCCAGGTGCAAATAAGCTTGCATCAATAAAGAACGCAGCACCACCTGCCATGAAATATTGTGACGCATCTGGCCAATCCATAGATTGAATGTTAATCGGCCCTGCTTTCATCAATTCTGCATAATTGGTCAATCCTCGGACAATATCAGGGTCATCCATTCTAGGCTTTGACCAGTCTCCGGTGAACCAAACATTGTAAGGCGCAGACCGATCCGAGGAACCTACAGAATTGTTCACAATTCCAGTAATTGTATCAATCAACGTATCAGAGCGGATTCCTCGCATCACCGCTCCAGCAATAGCTCCCCCACTGCTTTCCTTAACTTTGCGGGCAGCAGCCAACAATTCTGGCATGGATGTCGGCATCTTCCCATCAAGATACTGGTTCACATGGTCCATATTTGCAAACAGGATATACGTCTCAAAGGAGGCGGGAATTCCGTGATACTGCCATTTACCATCAACCATGTACTTTGTCGCATCCAAAAACCCCTCAGGTATATCTGCCAGATCGTAATCAGCTGCCGTGTGGTCCTTACTGTCCAGATATCCCTGGAGCGAGTGCACAAGTCCATTCGTGTGCTGGGTGTAAGCTGTTGAATCCATTGGCAAGAAGTAGACATCCATCTGAGAGTTGCCACCTGATCCTCGCAAGGCTACCTCCATCCGGTCAAAATAGAGATCTTCCGCCATGGTTTGTAGTTTCACATCTATCCCAGTATCAGACTCAAAATTATCCAATACTGCTCGCACACCATCTGTTACAGGATGCTCAGGCATCATCACAGTTATTGACTGACCAGAAAATCTCTTCCAATTAAAATCAGCAAATGCGAACGTCACGCTTGTCATTAGCGCAAGACCACTAATAGCACTTACCTTGAAGGCCCCGAAGAGGGTGTCTTTCAATTTAATCTTCATCTTTCCTCAGTTGTTAAGCATGGAAAAATTCATCGTGAAATCGATAAAAAAGATGTCCATCCAATTGACATTTGTCGAACTACATCAACTTACTTGAAACAGGATGTCAATCCTCTTGTTACTAGACTAGAGCAAATCTAAACAATAAATTCCCAAAATTCATTGATAAGCATTTTTTACTCGACAAAATTTGGAATACCAAATACCTTTCAGCGCTCTTTCTCAATCTCTAAGGAGGAATCATGAAGAAACTATTCACAACAGCGTTAGCAGCTGTGATGCTGCTTGGTGGCACATTGGTCAGTGCCAGTGACTATCCAAACAAAACTGTAGAGGTAATCACTCATGCTGGAGCAGGGGGTGGTACCGACGTAACCGCTCGAATGATGATGCTGCGTGCACGCCGAGTGTTGGGCGAAGACATGGTGGTTGTCAACAAGCGTGGCGGGGGTGGCTCCGTAGCTATGGATTACTATCTTGAGCAGCCATCTGATGGCTATTCA
>WTIF01000160.1 GCA_011522845.1 Deltaproteobacteria bacterium | reverse complement strand
GAACGCAATTGTTATTGATGTAGGTGGGACTTCTACAGATGTAGGGGCCTTGATAAAAGGATTCCCAAGGCCAGCGAGCACGACTGTGGATGTTGGGGGGGTGAGAACCAACTTCAGGATGCCTGATGTTTTTTCAATTGCTCTAGGGGGTGGAACTATTGTGGAGACCTCTAAGAATGGAGAAATCATCCGGGTTGGCCCTCAGTCTGTAGGCTATCGAATTTTTGAAGAAGGCCTACTCTTCGGTGGATCAACACTCACGACGACCGATGTGGCAGTGGGACTGGGCATCGCAGAGATTGGTGATGCTGCCCCTGCAAGGCAGTATGGAGAGAAGTTGTTGAGGGAAGTCAAAGGTAAAATTGACTCAATGATCATCAATGCGGTAGAGCGCATGCGTGTTTCTCCTGAGAAAATACCGGTTCTGGCTGTTGGGGGCGGATCTATCTTGATCCCAGAAAGGGTTGGAGATTTACCTGTCATAAAACCAGAAAACTTCGCTGTCGCTAATGCAGTAGGTGCGGCGATTGGTCAGATCAGTGGAGAGGTCGACCGCATCTTCAGTCTGGCGAGCTTATCAAGGGAGGAAGCTCTGGCCGATGCACGAAAGGAGGCAACCGAGAAAGCTATTGCTGCTGGAGCAAAACCAGAGACGATTGAATTGCTTGATCAGGAAGACGTCCCGCTGGCCTATCTTCCTGGAAATGCAACTCGTATCCGGCTGAAAGTTGTTGGAGAGCTGAATGGATAAGCTGAGAGAAGTCACCTTAGAGGACCTCGACGCCATTGAGATTGGGGCTGCAATTCTGGGTACGGGCGGTGGAGGCAACCCCTACATTGGCAAGCTTCGCTGTCGTGAGGAACTTAAAAAGGGGCGCCAAATCAGGGTAATTCCTCTGGATGAGCTGAGTGATAATGCTCGAGTGGTCTCTCTCGGTGGAATTGGGGCTCCAGTAGTGGGAGTAGAAAAGATAGAGCAGGGCGAAGAGTGTCTAAGGACGATGAGAGCGCTTGAACAAGAGACAGGTCAGAAAGTGGATGCTTTGATCTCCTCAGAAATAGGAGGTGCCAATTCGATGGAGCCAATGCTGACAGCAGCACAGGCTGGAATTCCAGTGGTTGATGGTGATGGAATGGGCCGCGCTTTTCCAGAGATGCAGATGTGCACCTGGTCGATCTACGGTCACAAATCTACCCCAGCTGCTATGGCAGATGAGAAAGGAAGCATTGTAATTTTTCGAGATACACCAACTGAGGTTTGGCTTGAACGTTTGGCCAGAGCAACTGTCGTTGAAATGGGTGCTGCGGGTGCAATTGCTCTCGCACCGATGCCGGGATCCTTTGTCAAAAAAGCCGCTATTCCCAATACCATCACTCAAGCACTTCAATTGGGTAGAGCTGTCCTTGAGAGCCAGCGGAGAAATACCGACCCGATCCGCACGATCCTGGAAAAAGAGAGTGGACAATTACTCATGACTGGAAAAATTGTTGATCTCGAGCGCCACCTGCGAGGTGGCTTCGCTGTCGGACATGTTTTTCTAGAGGGTTTTGGCGAGCATGAGAATCAGCGAGGGGAAATCAGGCTTCAGAATGAATTTCTAGTTTTCAGCCGAAATGGTGAGGTGGAGGTTTGTGTTCCCGACCTAATCGTTGTACTAGAGGCAGATACTGGTTTGCCGATAACCACTGAGATGCTCAGGTACGGACAACGAGTAGCAGTCGTCGCACTGCCTTGTCACGATCTACTCAGATCCAAGGAGGCCCTTGCGGTGATTGGGCCCACCGCTTTTGGCTACCCTGAGATCACTTACACACCCTTAGCTCGCAATCCAACTACTCAAGGAGTTAGCTGATGGTTGCTCCCGCAATGACAATGATTCACCTTGAAGACATGGAAAATATCGCCCTTGGAGGTGCTTTCCTGGGTACTGGAGGTGGGGGGGATCCTTACATTGGCAAGTTGATGGCTCGCCAGGCCATTGCTGAAAATGGACCAGTGAAAGTGATCGATGTCGAGACTTTGCCTGATGATGCACTGGTTGTCCCTGTGGCTATGATGGGTGCTCCAACTGTAATGCTTGAAAAACTTCCCCAAGGAGGAGAAGCATTGTCGGCCTTACAGAGCCTGCAGAACTACTTGGGTAGAAAGGCTGACGCTGTTTTCTGTATTGAGGCAGGTGGCCTCAATTCGACTATCCCCATTGCTGTTGCAGCAAGTGCAGGTCTGCCCATCATCGATGGGGACGGGATGGGTCGAGCGTTCCCGGAGCTGCAGATGGTGTCGATGACAATGCATCATATCGCTGCCTGCCCAATGGTGATGGCTGACGAAAAAGGCAATTCACTGGTATTAAATACTGTCGATAATCTCTCCACAGAGAAATTTGCTAGGGTGATTACTGTAGAGATGGGTGGAGCCGGGTTGATTGCGCTTTATCCAATGAGCGGTGCGCAAGCCAAAAAGTCAATTCTGAAGGGCTCCATGTCCTTGATTAACGCGATTGGTCGAATCATTCACGAAGAGCAGTCGGCAAATCGAAATCCTGCAGATAAGCTCTCGAGAGAACTAAATGGAATACGAATCTTTGAGGGCCGTGTAAAGGATGTGGAGAGACGAACCGAAGGAGGTTTTGCCCGCGGTAAATGTTCCATTGAGGGGCTCGGAAAAGATCAGGGCCACGAGTTACGACTTCATTTTCAGAATGAGTTTCTTCTGGCAGAGACGCCAGGGGGAGAACCGAGGGCAATGACCCCGGATTTGATTTGTCTGCTTGATCTGGAGACGGGGCAACCCATCACCACCGAGCAGATGCGTTATGGATTCAGGATCATAGTCTTTGGACTACCCTGTAATCCTCAATGGCGGAGTAAGCATGGGCTGGAGCTAGTTGGCCCTGGTTATTTTGGCTACGACAAAGAGTATCGACCCATTGAAGAGCTTGCCTCTTGATTGGTCATATTAAACCCAAAGAGAGTAGATAAATGAAAATAGTTAGGTATTTACTTGGAGCTATGCTTGTCATTCAAGCTTTTGTAGTGGCTCCAGTGTTCGCCCAGAAAATGGCTACGGTAAACGTAGTTCAAATTTTTGGAACTGTAGATCCCGCCAAGGTGAATGACTACACGGAGTACATGGCTGCTGTCAATATGTACGAAGCACTCACAACCCTTGACTCTAGTGGCTCGATCAAGCCTCTACTGGCTGAAAGCTGGGATGTCTCAGCGGATACGCTGACCTATACATTCAAGCTCAAATCAGGTGCCACCTTCCAAGATGGGTCCCCTGTTGAAGCAAAGGATGTAGTGTACTCTGTCAATAGACTACTAGCCCTCAATGAGGGGCCATCCTATCTGTTTGAGGGCGTTCTTGATGAGAATTCTGTATCTGCTGTCGGAAATGATAAGGTAGAGTTTAAGTTAAAAAAGGTTTACACACCTTTTTTAACCAATACCCCGATTCTGTTTGTTGTGAACAGTGATGTAGCAGAAGCCAATAAGACCAGCAGTGATCCTTGGGCTCAGGATTTTATTGCCAACAACACCATTGGAGCAGGCGCGTTCAAGATGACTAATTGGGAGCGTGGGGCGACCATGACAATGGAGCGATACAAAGGCTATCACCTAGGCTGGGGCAGTGATGCAATTGACAAGGTGAGATTTGTAGTAACCAATGAGGAGGCCACCGTCAAGGCCTTGGCTGCCTCTGGGGAACTCTCGATGTCATCTGATGCTCAGGCACAGGAGACCTATGAATCCATTGGCAAAATGGAGAATTACCGTATTGAGTCCTACGCGACAGCAAGTAATTTCTACCTGAAGCTAAATCATCAAGTTGCCCCAACAGACGACGTTCACATTCGAAAAGCGATCGCTTACGCAACAGATTACAACACCATTCGCGCAGCTCTCCTGCCGGGGGAGCCTCTGGCAGGGCCTCTACCCCCAGTTTTTGCGGAGGCATATCTTGATGACCTTGAGCTACCGACCTATGATCTGGCAAAGGCCAAAGAGCATGTCGGTATGAGCAAGTATGCTGGTAGCGGTCCCATTGATGTAGAGATCATGTTTGTAGCAGGTCTAGCCTTTGAAGAGGAAATTGCTCTGCTTATGAAAGCAAATCTCGACCAGATCGGCTTCAACACAATCCTAAAACCTGAGCCCTGGAATCGGATGACAGAGTTGGCTGGCAAGCCAGAGACGACTCCTGCAATCAATGAGGTATTCTTCAGCGCAACCTACCCTTCCCCTGACAGCTTCTTCTTTACGCAATATCACTCTGCGGCCAAGGGAACTTGGGCTTCAATGGAGTGGGTGTTGGACAAAGAAATCGATGCATTGATCGACAAGGCTAGAGGGACCGGTGATGTTGCTGAACAGAATAAGATCTACAAGGAGATTCAGCGTCGCTTAGTGGAGAACCAGTCAGATGTCTACCTTCTCACCCAGCGTAGTCAGCAGGCGATGTCAAACTGTTTGAGTGGGTTTGCTTGGGTTCCAATGATGAGCTTTGAGTTTAACTTCCATACGATGAAGTGGAATTGTAACTAAGCCTTTTTGGTTCTCTCAGAGAATCTCCTATTTCCCTTCAAATCCATTCCGGGGAGCCAGATCTTCCCGGATTCATCTCAGAATTTGGATTCTTTCATTCTCCTCTACGGGTCAGAGATCGGCTGAACTTTTGATAGGCCCCAGAACAAATGATCAAAATGATGATTTGTTCTCATTATGAGGAGGGATTTTTACTTAATTGGAAAGGAGGTGTAATAAATCAAAAATACTTTTTTCAAACAACTAAATTTTAATTCCAATGAGGAAATTATGTTAGTAAAAAGAATGGCTTTGCTTTGTGTCATGATGATTGCTGCAAGTTTAGTTTATGCGAAAACAATAGCTCTTGTGCAAATTAATCAGCAGGCACAATTTTTCACTGATATGAACAGAGGAGCAGAAGCGGAAGCTGCTAAGCTTGGGCATAAATTGGTGATCTTCAACGCCAACAATGATCCAGCTGCACAAAATAATGCGATTGAGACCTATATCCAGCAGAAAGTTGATGGTCTTATCGTGGTTGCCATTGACACCAACGGGATTATGCCAGCAGTGATTCAAGCTGCGAATGCGGGTATTCCGGTTGTGGCGGTGGACGCCATTTTACCTGATGGGCCCCACATTGCCCAAGTGGGTGTCAACAATTATGGTGCTGGAGTAATGATCGCGAATGCATTTTTGGATTATGTTTCCAAAGAGATGGGTGGTAAAGCGAACATTGGAATTGTGGGCGCTTTGAACTCTACTATTCAGAATGTCAGACAAAAAGGATTTACTGACACACTGAGCAAAAACTCTAATGTGAACATTGTTGGAGTAGTTGATGGCAGAAACGTAAGTGAGCAAGCAATGGCTGCAGCAGAAAATCTTTTCACTGCCAATCCCTCGATGAATGCGGTTTACGCTACTGGTGAGCCGGCTTTAATTGGAGCCGTTGCCGCAACTGAGGCACAAGGACTGGAGGGTGATATCAAGATTTTTGGATGGGACCTGACCTCACATTCCATCAATGGAATTGACAAAGGTTATGTAATTTCTGTGGTACAGCAGTCCCCTTATGGAATGGGCCAATATGCTGTTGGTGCTTTAAATGACAATTTTAATGGAAAAATGAGTCCAAGAGTTGTTGATGTACCAATCACATTGGTCAATAAATCCAACGTAGGTCAATTTAAGTAAATCAACTAGATGTAGGGGGCTTTTGCCCTCTACATTTCAGCTAATTTTTGAAAAGTTAAATAT
>WTIF01000404.1 GCA_011522845.1 Deltaproteobacteria bacterium | reverse complement strand
CTCCTAAGGGACTACACAAATTTGAAGTTGCCTACGCTGAGCACGCAATGGATATGGGGGATCCAGGCTCAGTTGAATCACTCATTCAACAAAGGCCAGATATTATCTTCCATTTGGCTGCTGTCGTTTCAGGCGAAGCGGAAGCTGATTTTGAGAAAGGCTATCGCGTCAACCTTGACAGTACACGATATTTGCTGGAAGCGATCCGGGCTCAAAAGGATTATTGTCCTAGAGTGATCTTCACTTCATCAATCGCTGTGTTCGGTGTTCCATTTCCAGATCCGATCCCAGATACCCATCACCGCACGCCCCTCAGTAGCTACGGAACTCAGAAAGCCATAGGTGAGCTGTTGTTGGCAGATTATTCCCGACGCGGAATTCTACAAGGAATTGGGCTTCGACTCCCAACTATCTGCATCCGGCCTGGATTGCCCAACAAGGCAGCATCTAGTTTTTTCTCAGGAATTCTTCGAGAGCCCTTGAACGGTAAGGAAGCTGTCTTGCCTGTGTCAGATGATGTGCGTCATTGGCACGCCAGCCCAAGAGCCGCCGTTAGTTTTTTCTTACACGCAGCCACTATTGACCTGGAACTAGTTGGTAGGGACTGCAACCTGACGTTGCCTGGTTTGTGTGCGAGTGTGAAGGAGCAGATCGAAGCGCTGGAGCGGGCTGCAGGTAAGGATGCTGTCGCATTGATTCGACGAGAACCAGATCCTTTCATCGAGAAATTAGTCTACAGTTGGCCTCAGTCATTTGAGGCTGAAAAAGCGAAATCATTGGGCTTCAAAGCAGAAAATAACTTTGATGAAATCATCAAAATTTACATGGAAGATGAGCTAGGCGCATCTGCTTGATCATGATTGATTTCGAGTTGTCCCACGTAATTTTCTCTCTCTGAACCTAATCATTGAGAAACACTCAGAGGATCAATCCATTATCCAGAGTTTGATCCTTCTGAGTGGCACAAATCATCTCACCAATTCCACATCGTTCCATCTTCAAGCCGATTCACTGGAAGAAATGCTCGTTGGTAAGGGTATTTCTCTGCCAAGGTCTCGTCGATATCTACTCCATGACCAGGGCTCTCCCCGCAATAGAGAAAACCATCTTCGAAACGGTAATCATGAGGGAATACCTCATCGGTCTCTTCGGTGTGTCGCATGTATTCCTGAATCCCAAAGTTCGGAACCCAGGTATCAAAGTGCAACGCAGCCCCCATACAGACTGGAGACAGATCTGTTGCACCATGGCTCCCCGTACGAATGTGATGTAGCCCTGCCAGATCAGCAATTCTGCGCAAGTGGGTAATCCCCCCGGCATGAACTACTGTAGTGCGGATGTAGTCTACCAGTTGTTCCTGCAACAAGGTTTTGCAGTCCCAAATTGTGTTGAAGACCTCACCTACTGCGAGAGGAGTGGTGGTATGCTGGCGAATTAACCGAAAGCCCTCTTGATTTTCTGCAGGCACCGTGTCTTCCAGCCAGAACATTCGGTAAGGCTCGAGCATCTTTCCTAGCTGTGCCGCTTCGAGTGGAGTTAATCGGTGATGCACATCATGAAGAAAGTGCGGCTCAGGACCATACGCATCTCTTAATTTTTCAAATAGCTTTGGAACAAAATCTAGATATTTGGACGTAGACCAGAAATTTTCCGTGGGTAAGTCATTGTCAGCTGGTTCATAAAACATTCGATCCTTCGAGACCCCGTATGTGCTGTCCAGTCCCGGTATACCGGATTGTGCCCGGATGGCCTTGTAACCCATCTCGCGATAACGGCCCACTTCATCAATCGTAGAGGAAAGATCAGCACCATTGGCATGTCCGTATACCAAAACCCCTGTACGGCTTCTACCCCCCAGCAATTGATAAAGCGGCAGATTGGCGATTTTACCTTTCAGGTCCCAAAGAGCGGTATCCACCGCTGCGATTGCTGTCATCGTTACAGGTCCTCGACGCCAATAGGCTCCTCGATAGAGATATTGCCAAATATCCTCAATCTGCTGGGGATCGCGTCCGATCAGACATGGAGCCACATGGTCTTGGAGATACGATACTACCGACAGTTCCCTTCCATTTAAGGTGGCATCTCCAAGACCATAGATCCCTTCATCTGTGACAATTTTCAGGGTCACAAAGTTTCGCCCCGGACAGGTCACAATCACACGGGCTTCAGTAATTTTCATGCTCATCTCCTAAGTTTGAGAAAGATACAAATTCACCTTAATCAGTAGTTTTTGATTGACTTTAAGTCAATCACTAATATATCAGAGACACTTTTTTTAAGGTAACCGATCAGGCTGTGCTGCCTTGGTTCATCCCGTTGATTGGTGCCCTGTTGATCATAACGTACGTCCCAGAAATAGTGTTGTGGCTACCAACAATGCTTTATCGATAAATTCAAAGCTCAACTTTAGGAGGACCCTTGCTGCAATGTAGCATTCACGGAGCGGAAGACCTGAGAATTGAAGACGTTCCTTGTCCGCAACCTGGACCCGATCAGGCACTGGTAAAAATGGGAGCGGCAGGAATCTGTGGTTCGGACATGCACTACTTTCGAGATGGACAGATTGGGAAATTCAAAATTCAAGAACCCTTGATCCCTGGCCACGAGGCATCTGGAGTCATTGCTTCTCTTGGGCCCAATGTCACTGGTCTTGAAGAAGGACAACGCGTGGCGATCAATCCCTCGCACCCTTGTGGAACATGTTCTCGATGTCGGGAAGGGCGTGAAAATCTTTGCGACAGTATGTTTTTTCTTGGGAGCGCCAGTGTTTTTCCACATGCACAGGGAATGTTTCGGGAGTATTTTTTAATTTCAGCCAAACAGTGTATTCCGGTTTCAAATCAGGTTTCTCTTGAAGAACTGGCATTGTCAGAACCACTCTCCGTAGGGCTCCATGCAGTCAACCGGGCAGGGAACTTGTGTGGGAAGAAAGTCTTGATCAGTGGCTCGGGAACGATCGGATGCATGGTTTTGCTAGCCGCTAAACTGGATGGAGCAGAACAAGTCACCATGGTTGACGTACTGGAGGAACCGTTGGCAATTGCCCGAAAAGTTGGAGCCGATCAAACTCTCTGCGTCAAGCCATCAGCTTCACCCTCTCCCGAATTACTTAATGAATTTGATGTGGCGTTTGAGGTTTCCGGGGCGGCATCTGCCCTTGGCAACTGTATTGAGCTAGTTCGTCGAGGCGGCACCATAGTGCAGGTAGGAACACTTCCTGTAGAGGGTCTTCATCTCTTTGCGAATCAGATCATGGTTAAGGAATTGGACATCAGAGGTTCTATGCGTTTTGGCAATGTGTTCTCACGAGCCGTCCGATTGCTAGAGGGTCAAAGATTGAACGTACAGCCGATCTTAACCGGCCGATTTCCAATTGCAGAAGCCGCCAAAGCTCTCCAATTAGCTTTTGATAAAACGGTTTCTATGAAAGTTCAGATTGTCACAGATTGACAAAGTCAATGTGCATAGCGTCATAGAGTGATGAATTTAAATCCCAAAAAACCGATCGAAGGAATACTCGCCCTCTTCCAAAGAAATGGCCTGGCCTGATTGGATAGAATCTTGAGCTGCCAGTCCAAGCAGGACCGCCCGGGCTCCATCTTCCAAACTAACTTCGATTTCTCCATGCCCTAAAACTACCTGCTGAAATCGTTGATGCTGATAAAATGTGGAACCATGATGATCCCCAGCTGCTAGAATCAAAGGATCGACAGCGACTTCTTTTCTTGAAACACCTTTTGGAAATCTAGGGCTAAAAATTAACTCGGGGGTAGGTGGGTTGCCCAAACCTTCTGGCCAGAATCGATCTGGGCCAGGAATTTTACATTCTACCTTTCCTGCTGATCCGACTGCAGCAATTTCTTCCTGAAATAGAGATCCTTCAGCGAACATGCACAGGTCAAGGGTTGCCCTCATTCCATTTGCAAACTCTACAATCACAAAGGCTTGGTCAATAATGTCTGGCTTCATCCCCGAATAGCTCTCATCGAGATGATTGACTTCCATGCCGCCTGACACAAAAACCTTTGTTGCTTGGCTTTGTGTGATCAGATTCATTAGGTCAAAAAAATGGCAGCACTTTTCTACAAGCGTTCCACCAGAGTTGGAATTGAAGCGATTCCAATTGCCCACTTTGACTAAAAATGGGAAGCGATGCTCGCGGATACTGAGTGTTTTGAGTTGACCTAAACAAGAAGGATTGCGAATCTCTTCAAGCAGAGACGCCAATGGAGGCATGTAGCGATATTCCATCGCCACCCAAATCGGAAAATGAAAATTCCTCTTCAGTTGAAGTAATTTTTTGAGTTGCGCAGGAGATGTGCAGAGGGGTTTCTCCACCAAAGTTGGCTTAGGTTGCAGGTTGCTGATCAATTCCAATTGCTCAGCATGTCTAAAATTAGGACTCGCAATCACCCAAGCATCGACTTCTGTATCCTGAAGCAGTGCCTCGATGCTGTCATGAAATTGGATCGAGGGAACTCGCTGTTTCATCTGTGTTCGCATCCCCTCGTCGGGCTCAAAAGCGTGCGTCAACTCAACATTATCCAGCAATTTCATATTTCGCACGTGCTCCTGGCCCATCATTCCACATCCAATCATTCCATATTGAAGCGGCTGTTTTTCAGTCGTCATTTTTCACTCACAAAATCAGTTGGCTAAAGTCATGTCCAATTCTCAAACAGTCGTACCCATTCAGAGTGCGGATCTAGATCGTGTTGAAGTGGCGTGGTTTGCGCCTCTTTGTTCAGATGATTACCGATATCTTGGTGTTCCGGATGGGCAACTGCGCAGTAATTGGCAAAACACTAGTGAAGTATTACTTACTGCTGAAAAGCTGGGCTTCGGCAACATTCTTTGTCCCTCCTCCTATCAGGTTGGCCAAGACACACTAACTTTCGCTTCCGGTGTAGCACCGCTGACCAGTCAAATCAATGTGCTCACGGCTGTACGCTGCGGGGAAATGCACCCAATCATGTTAGCTAGAACGGTCGCCACCATGGATCATATGATGAAAGGCCGCCTAACGATCAATATTATTTCTTCAGATATGCCCGGAGAGAAAATCTCCAGTGAAGATCGCTACGAACGGTCCAAGGAGGTCGTCGAGATTCTCAAACAGGCCTGGAGCCAAGAGGAAATCAACTATGAAGGTCGTTTCTATCAATTTCAAAAGCTAACAACTGATCCCGCCCGACCCTATCAGCAAAATGGTGGACCACTACTCTACTTTGGTGGATATTCTCCGCCAGCACTTCAACTTTGTGGCCAGCACTGTGATGTCTATTTGATGTGGCCAGAACCGGAAGATTCCTTGAAAGAAAGAATGCAGGCCGCTCACGCTCAGGCCCAGCGTTTTGGGAGAAACCTCGATTATGGGTTGCGAGTACACATGATCGTTCGTGACACCGAAGCCGAAGCAAGAGAATATGCGCAGTCTCTAGTTTCCCAGTTAGAAGACGAAATTGGTCAGGCGATCAAAGCCCGGGCTTTAGACTCCACGAGCCTTGGCGTTTCTTATCAGGCAAAAAATGTCATTGATTCCGATAAGTTCGGCTTTGTAGAACCCAATCTCTGGACTGGGGTCGGACGAGCTCGTTCTGGGTGCGGTGCTGCGCTTGTTGGCAGTGTTGATCAGATTCTGACCAAGCTGGAAAGATACCAGAAAATGGGTATTCGGGCTTTTATTTTCTCAGGCTATCCCCACAAAGATGAATGCGAAAATTTTGGGACAAAGGTACTACCGCAGCTCCAAACCTGCCAACTTTCAAAAGTCTATGGAAGGGTTCCAGATTCTCTTCC
>WTIF01000087.1:1558-5851 GCA_011522845.1 Deltaproteobacteria bacterium | reverse complement strand
TCCGGGATGAGTCCTAGAAATCGAAAGTTGTGACGGTTTCTGAGGATTGTTGTTCACATCCATCAGATAGACCCGAATGTGGTCTCCGTAGCTGAAATTCTCTCCAGGAATTTGCTCTCGGCGGAACAAATAGGCGTCGGTCTTGTCCAAAAAGCGCAGCGCAATCCGGCCGTTACTCTCTGAGCGCAGTACAGTGCCAGTCAACACTTCGCCAACTCGCTTCTCGAAGGTGCTGACGATCATTTCCCGCTCTGCTTCACGGATGCTGCCGAAGATGATACTGCGGGCGGATCGGGCAATCCGATTGAACTCTCGTTCGTCAATCAGGTACTCCACCTCATCACCGATTTGTGCTTCTGGATCGATTTCCTGAACTTCATCCAGTGAGACCTCGTTGTCAGCATCATCGACGATATCTACCACTTCCTTGTACTGGAAGAGTTCGATCTGGCCCGTACGCTTGTTGAAGCTGCCTTCAATGGATTCGTAGGGAAGCTTCCGTTTGGCAGCCTGAACAATAGATTCGACTACCAGACGAATCATGATGTCACGGTCCAAGGCCTTTTCCTTGGAAACTTCAGTGATGACTTCGAGCAAGTTGTCTCGCAACAGCGACCTCACACAGTGAGAAGTAAAGGAAGTCGGCGCCTGAGGAGGTCAACCGAACAGTATAGGGTCAAGGTGTGCCTGATGAATTTCTTGAAGCGGAATCTCAAGTAGCGGTCCTTGTTCCGCCTGCAGCACGATGCCCTGATCATTGGTAGTCTGCAGAGTTCCAGTCCAGCGCTTGTGCCCTTGTTGACTATTGTGCAGCAGGAGCGTGATGCGCTCTCCCAAAAAACGCTGATAGTGCGCCAGGGTACGCAAGGGACGATCCACACCGGGCGTGGAGACCTCCAGTCGATAGGCGCCCCGAATAGGATCCTCATTATCTAGGATCGGTTCGATGGCTCTATTGACCAGCACGCAATCATCCAGATTGACCCCCTCCGGGCGATCAATCCAAAGGCAGAGGACTTGTTCCTTGCCTTCGCGTCTCCAGTCTAGTTGCAGGATTTCGTAGCCGAGTTGCTCAAGTGGAGGGGTCAACAGTTGCAGCAGCCGATCGGGCAGACGAGCCATGCGCAGGTATCAGAACAGAACGCCAAATTGATAAACTGAAATAAATATCACAGCTAATCAGAATTGTCGACGGTTTTTCCGTCTAGAACTCAAAGGAGGGTCGAGAGAATCCCCAGTTGGCGTGGTTAGGCTCGTGGGTGACCTGCTCATAAAGCTCATCCGGCAGCTCTTCAAGAAAGCGAGAACGCCCACTATGACTGGGGCCGTAGTAGTTGGCACTAATAGCTGGGGCGGTCAGAATTAAGCGTTGCTGGGCACGGGTGAGCGCAACGTAGAACAACCTCCGTTCTTCCTCCAATTGTTCGTTGCTGTTCATGCTGCGTTGATGAGGGAAGAGTCCCTCTGTCAATCCGATCAGAAATACGACCTCCCACTCAAGTCCCTTGGCCTGATGAATCGTGGTCAGGGTCAAGTGTTCCTGATCTTCCCATTCCATTGATTCTCGGTCACTGACCAGGCTGTTGCCAACCAAGGAGAGTTCATTGAGGAAGGAATCCAGATCTGGATAGTTCCCAGCGAATTCCAGCAGGGACTGCAGGTCAGCCTCACGCTGTGGGGCGTTCTCGTAGGTATTGCGCAGAACTTCGCGATAGAAGTTGAGGTAGACGATCTCGAGCATGCGAGACACAGAGGTTTCCGGAACCAGCATTTGTCGAAAACACTCCTGCAGTTGATTCCAGTCTTCTCTTGCCTTGGCCGGAATCAACTTCTGCAGGGCTTCGTTATTCTGACTCAAGCGGACAGCCTGCTGTTCTTGGAAAACGTTATAGATCTTGTGGGCCGTGACGTTCCCAATACCACGGACCTGCTTCAGCACCCGCATCCAGGAGATCTCGTCCAGAGGATTGAAGAGTACCTTGACGAAAGACAGTAGGTCCTTGACGTGAGCCTGTTCGAAGAACTTGATGCCTGAATGAATCTGGAAGGGAATGCCGGCTCTGGTCAGAGCAACTTGCAGGATGGCCGCCTGGGCATGAGTCCGGTAGAGCACGGCCATCTGATCCAGCGGAATCTCCTGGTCACGGATCTGTAGAATCAGTTCAAGCAGAACATCAGCTTCTGCCTGTGGATCCCAAACTTGATGGATCTGAGGGAGTGTCCCATCTGTCAATTCAGTGAAGAGGTTCTTTTCGAACTGCTCCTCGTTGTAATTGATGCTTTCATTCGCCACCTGCAGGATCTGTGGGGTACTGCGGTAGTTCTGTTCCAACCGATAGACCTTCGCTTGGTAGTATTCCGGAAAATCAAGAATATTCCGGAAATTGGCACCACGCCAGCTGTAGATGGACTGTGCATCATCACCCACTACCATCAGGTTCCGATGAGGACGAGACAGGTAGTCGAGGATCTGAGCCTGAACCCGATTGGTGTCTTGATATTCATCAACCAGCAGATGCTGAATTTGCTGACAGAGTGGTAGTTTGTCGTGATGTTGACGCAGCAGGTCCAACCAGTTTTCCAATAGATCATCAAAATCCATCACCTGATTGCGTCGCTTCTTAGTGCGGTAGCACTTGAGAATTTGGAGCATCGACTCGAGGTGCTGTTCCAGGTAAGCATAGGGACTTCGCAGTAGATAGGCTTCCAGCCCAAAATCTCGTTCAATGTAAGGTCGTTGCTCCAGTAGCACAGCCTCACAGGTTGTATTGAAGGCATTGGAAAAGACATTGCCAAGCACAGAAGCGTTAGGGAAGTGCTTGGAAGGCTTACCCATCACCTCGGCCAACGCGGCTTTGAGCAAATCCTGTGAGTCGCCACTGTCAAGAATACTGAAGTTGTGTTCATACTGCACTTGGGCGGCGTAGCGGCGTAGGAATCGACTGGCAACACTATGGAAAGTGCCGTGTAGCAGTCGAGGTCCACGATCCTGCTCAGGCATGAAGTGCGAGGCTCGGTGTGCCATCTCGTTGGCGGCTTTATTGGTGAAAGTCAGCAGCAAGATTGAATTGGCGGGTACTCCATTTCGTAGTAGTTGTCCTACCCGATGAGTAATCACCCGAGTCTTACCACTACCCGCCCCAGCAATCACAAGGGCGGGTCCTTGCTCGTGGAGGACGATCTGGCACTGAGCTTCATTGAGGGAATCGAGCAGTGGATTGTTCATGTGGACAGTCATTTATGAATGCAGAGGCGGAGTGTCTTTGGCCTGATGCCCAAATTCCTGCAAAAATACATAGATTGAAAATGTAGCGGTCCCTGCTAGCAGACCAACTGGAGGACGGCATCACCTACAGCAGTTACACCTCAGGGTGACACATTAAAGCACTTCAGTCTCTCACAACTACAGTCGTTGTGGCAATCCATCACAGAAAATTTAGCAGGGCTCATCACGATGATCTGTGAGGAGATGGTGTTTATCTAGTTGAAATGGGTAGGATTACCTGTGTGCGACCAGCAAAGCTTGGGTTGGGTGAAATCTGTTAGGCTCGGATCCAGTAGTACAGGCGGCCGATGTACTCTCGAATTCCGGATGAGGTCCAGAAGAAGGCTTCTGCATTCGGTAGAAAAGAGAGCCAGTCATAAGGGCGATAGAGGAATTTAAAATCGGCTGGGTAGGCCTCATTGACCACCCCTGCCTGGTTAAAAAGCAATTGGGCTCTTGGTAGGTGGAAGCTGGAGGTTACGAGGATCACGCTAGAAATTCCATGGATCTTGGTCAGCTCAAGAACGGCCTGTGCCTCATCTGCGGTATTCTCGACGATCTCTGTTAAGAGAATCCGATTGGGATCAATTCCCATTTGGATTGCCAGTGCCTTGAGTCTTTCTCCTTCCGGTGGCAGCTCCATCCAGGGAATTTTCCCACGAGTAAAGATGATCAATTCCGCCTTGCCCGCTTCCAACACCTGAAGTCCTGCAAAGAAGCGATCAGTATCATTCCACTGGGTTACCCACTCTTCTTCTGCTTTGAATCCATCGAGCATTCCGCTCAAAACAACCACAGCTTGGTGTTTTTTCAGTGCTTCAACGGGTTTGTAGGGGTGCTCTGCTTCCAAGCTTTTCCAGATCAGAAAAGAGGTGAGGGGCAAAGAGAAGATCAGTAGAAAGACGAGCCCCAGTGCGATCCATTTGATTTGACGCCACCACAAGCCGATCAGCAGTAGTAGGCAGACTAATCCGAGTGGAGAAACAATGAGCGGTAGAAACTTGTGGAGATAAATCAACGATGCTTAC
>WTIF01000087.1:0-1458 GCA_011522845.1 Deltaproteobacteria bacterium | reverse complement strand
GAGTGGAGAAACAATGAGCGGTAGAAACTTGTGGAGATAAATCAACGATGCTTACACGAAGAAGTGACCAATGGATGCAATGCCTTCGAGGAGGATTAATTAGTGAACATTCTCTCTGCTTGTAGATGGAAGATGGTTCAGGCTGCTTGGTCTTTGTCTGACGCTTTGTCAACTAAATCAACCAGTTGTGGTAGGTAGAGTTTAAAGCAGGCTCCTCCTGATGTGTTTTCTGCTTCCAGGCTTCCTTGCAAGTGAAGAGTTGCCAACATTCTACTCATGTAGAGCCCAAGGCCAGTGCCATTGCGGTCCGTCTTGGTGGTGTAGTAGGGCTCAAAGATTTTTGTGAGACCATCTTCGTCGATTCCCCCCGCGTTGTCTTCCACTTCGATCAAGTAGCCACCACTACCTCGCTCAGAAATCCTGATATTGAGCACTCGGAGCAGCTTGTCCTGGCGATCTTCCAAGGCTTCGATGGCATTTTGAATCAACTCCTTGCAGATGGAGCGGATAAAATTCCCATGTTGAGTCGTTATTGTAGTCAACCCTTCATTGGCAACGATACAGCGGATCAAGGAGGTTTCTAAACGACTCTGTACGTCAGCAACTAGGGACTGGATTATGTTTGCCAAATCCATTGATTTCTGAGGTCGCCTGACATCCGAAAACACTTGGCGTACCTCATTGATGGTATTGGAAAGATGCTGAGAAAGCTTCTGAATTTCAGCCAAATTTTTCTTCAGATAGTCGTCTCCCTGATTGTTCAATTGATTGTGAACTTCCAACTTGGAAGCCACAACAGAGATGGTACTCAGTGGCTGCCTCCAGTGGTGTGCCAACAGATTGAGCATTTCTCCCATGGAGGCGAGACGATCTTGAACTTTTTGATACTCTTGGCGCTGCCTATCGGTAATGTCCTGAGTGGTCCCAAAGAGTGCAATCACCTCATTCTGGGCATTGAGAAAAGGTGCTACGTGCGTAGAAAACCACTTTGTTTCTCCTGTGGTTTGATCGATGGCTCGATAATCAAATTGTACTTCCACTTTCTGGGTAATCGCCTTGATTCGACCATTCTCAGTGATTTTTCGATCTTCTGGGATACACATCTTTTCGAGGAATTCCTCATAGTACACAGTGGTGCCAAGAGGAACTCCGTGTAGTCGATACATCTCATCACTAACTAAAATTTGCATGGTGGCTAGGTCAATCGTCCAGATTCCGGCTTTGGTTAATCGCTGAAGTTGAGCAAAGAGCTCTTGGGGATGCTGAATCCCTTCCACGTTTGGTTTTACCGAGTCAATCCTTTGTAGTACCTGAACGGGTTTGTTAGCGGCTTGTGTCATGTTCTCCCTAGACTGCCTCTGAATTTCAGCGAGTAAAGTTAATTTGATGCCTATTGATCGACGTTTTTGGCAAGCAATAAAAGTTCAAAAATTAAGATTTTTTGTTCAGATAAAATAC
>WTIF01000110.1 GCA_011522845.1 Deltaproteobacteria bacterium | reverse complement strand
ACTACACACTGTTCGGCAGCACGTTGTTTTTTGGCAGCCATTCGTTCTGCATTGATCACTGCTGGATTATTGTTGGGCATATCCAAGAAACTGGTGATTCCTCCAGCAGCAGCAGCTTTAGATCCAGTATGTAAATCTTCTTTGTGAGCATTGCCTGGCTCTCGAAAATGCACCTGAGGATCGATCAAGCCCGGGAAGAGGATCAAACCAGAAGCATCTAGAGTTTCTTTCCCGTTTGGCAATCCACGACCAATGGCGCTGATGATCCCATCTTCTACCAAGACATCAGTTTCTTGCAGCTGATTGGGTAAAACGACAGTGGCATTTCTAATACAAAGGCTGTTAGTCATGATCTGGATTTTTCCTGGATAATTGGCAGTTGTTCGTTTTTTCCAAAAATGTAGAGCAGAAGGGCAGCCCGAATATAGACTCCATTCCGTAGCTGAGACCAGTACATTGCTCGTGGGTTGGCATCAATTCCACTGGATATTTCCTGACGCCGAGGCAGTGGGTGAAGAATGATTGCGTGTTCTGGAAGTAGATTCACATTTTCTTCAGTGAGGCTGAAGTTGGCTAAATCAATCTTACCAGACTCTCCAGAGAGGTCGTACTCGTCCTGTACGCGGGTCATATAAATGCAATCTACCTCAGGCAACACCTCGTTCAATTGATCTGTAAAGTGTAGACGAACCCCACGTTCCTCCAGATGTAGTTGAAGGTCTGGAGAAATTTGAAAGCCCTTAGGGGCGACGGCATAGAAATCGAGATCTTCGTAATTAGCGAGCAAATACATGACTGAGCGCACAGCTCGACCACGTTGAAGATCTCCCACGAAAGCGTATCTCTTTCCGGAGATTCCTCCCATTCGCTGGAAGGAGCGGTGCATCGTGTAGAGGTCCAGTAGTGCCTGGGTGGGATGCTGGTCTTTGCCACTGCCACCGTTGAGGATTGGAACACTAAAGCCAGTTCGATCTTGGCGATATGCGATGTATTCACAAAAACCAGGTTTTGGATCACGCATGATTACAAGATCAAAGTAGCTGCTAAATACCCGGATCGCGTCTTCCTGGCTCTCTCCCTTGTATTCAGAAGATAGTGCAGGATCTTGCACTTCTCCGGTGGTAATGCCGACAAGTTGGCAAGCAGTCAGAAAGGATAGAAAGGTACGAGTCGAAGGTTGGGTAAAGTAAAGCATCGCCCGCTTGTGACGTAGCAGACGAGAGAGGAACTCAAGACCTTCGTAGTCATGCGACATGGCCTTGAGTGTATTGGCAACACCGAAGATTTCCTCCATCAGCGGACGAGGGAACTGTTGCGACATCATCACATGATAAAGTCGACCTTCTCGCTGATAGTAAGGTAGTCTCTCGGCTACGGGCTGCCGTAGGTATTCATCGATTGTGAGCAAGCTCACAGGGTAGCCATCACTTTGCGACAGGCTGCTGCTGTTTTTTCCAGATCTTCTTCGGTATGGGCCATCGAGATAAAACCACTTTCAAAGGCAGAGGGCGCCAAGTAAATCCCTTCCTTCAGCATACCCATGAAGAATTTACGGAAGCGATCCTGATCTGATTCAGCAGCGTCCTGATAATTGCGAACGGGTTTCTCAGCAAAGAAAAAACCGAACATCCCACCCATGACATTGGTCTGCAATGGAATGCCGTGTTGTCCAGCGCTCTGCCGCATTTCATCAATCAGCCAGTTGGATTTTCGACTCAATTCCGCATAGGTGTCGGGAGCTTGTAAAATTTCTAATGTTTTACGACCAGCTGCTACCGCCAGTGGGTTCCCAGATAAAGTACCCGCTTGATAAACTGGACCAGCGGGTGCGACCATCAACATCACATCTTGTCTGCCCCCATAAGCTCCAACTGGTAGACCGCCTCCAATCACTTTTCCGAAAATAGTCATGTCAGGAATGATTCCAAAGATCTCCTGGGCTCCTCCATAATCTACGCGGAAGCCAGTCATCACCTCATCAAACACCAACAGGGCTCCATGAACATCGCAGAGGTTCCGCAATCCTTTCAGAAAATCTAGGTCTGGCACTACCATTCCCATGTTGCCTGCGACAGGTTCGAGAACCACGGCTGCGATCTCGGGACCGTATTCGTCAAAGAGATCGGTGACAGACTCGAGATTATTGAAATCGGCAAGAAGAGTGTGTTCAACGAAGGATGCAGGCACTCCTGGGGAGTCTGGAAGGCCAAGAGTCATCACACCTGATCCTGCTTTGACCAATAAAGAGTCCACACTGCCGTGGTAGCATCCTTCAAATTTGATGATCTTATCGCGGCCCGTATATCCTCTGGCAACTCGGATCGCAGCCATGGAAGCTTCCGTACCGGAGTTGGTCAGTCGAACCATTTCGACACTGTTCACTGCAGTACAGATCATTTCGGCTAGATGCACCTCTCCTTCAGTAGGGGTTCCAAAAGAAGCTCCCCGATGAAGCGCCTCTTCGATCGCAGCCATTACTTCAGGGTGGCAATGTCCAAGAATAAGAGGCCCCCAAGAGCCAATATAGTCGATGTAGTCATTGCCATCGACATCAGTAATGTGGCTTCCTTTCCCCTCACGGATGAAAAGAGGTGTACTGCGAACAGATTTGAATGCTCGGACAGGGCTATTCACTCCACCTGGAATGCGAAGTTGAGCCCTGGCGAAAAGCGAGGATGATTGGTTGATTTGCATTATTGAGTTGGTGGGTAGGTTCTGGGTCAGCGATGTTGACGACGTTCTTCGAGTTCCTGCTCTTCCTTTGCCTTCAGACTGAGAGTAGTGACGGGACGGGCTTCCAGACGTTTTCTTTCAATCGGCTCGCCGGTGATCTCACAAATACCGAAAGTACCATCTTCAATACGCTGCAGAGCATCCTCGATCTTACCGAGTAATTTTCGTTCGCGATCTCTGATCCTCAGGGTGTTGAAGTGCTCGGCTTCCAGGCTGGCTCGGTCGTTTGGATCCGGGTAGAGAGTGGACTCGTTCTGCATTTCCTCAACAGTTGCGGCACTTTCTGCGTAAATTTCATCACGCATTGCGAGCAACTTCTTTCGAAAATATTCTAATTCTTCTTCGGAAAGTGCAGATTCTGATGTGGTTTCTGCCATGGGCTATTTCCTCCCTGAATAAGAAACCAGAAAAGATTATATTGGGTTAGAATCATAAAAAACTATCTTGGCGGATTTCCGGCCAAAAATAAAGTTTTGGGAAATTATGGGTGGCAAGGAGTTTTTTTGTTCGTGGCATGCATACTGCAGAATGTCTATAAACAGCCTAAAAAGTTTTTGATTAAGATTAGTTAGGCATTTGAAATTATTAACGAATAATAAATTAATTTGTCAAGGAGATCACATGATCCTTCAAATCACCCGTGAAGAAATTCAAGCAGCTACCACACGTTATCTGGAGCGTGGCGGACAAATTCAGCAAATTGATAAAGTAGTCGGAGAACCGATTTTTGGTGATGACCTAATTCTGACGGAAGATGTCCTGGAGATGATTGAAGTTCAGGAAAGCGATTTGTGGTAAGCAATGACGCAGACTTCCGAAAGAGGGGCGAGTCATGAAGAATCAACCCCTTTCTCTGCGACAATTTGAAGAGATGCTGTGGCAGCAGACGCTGGAGCGAATGCGCCACGGATGGATTTCCCGAAAACGAAATCGAGAAGAAAATCTACCTCCTGTCTGAAACCTGTGCGCGAGTTTCCCCAATCGGTTCCTGCTTGATTCTCTTGACAAAAAAAGCGTTAGGGCCTTCGCAGTAGCGAGGTTCAAAAGTTTTAGCGAAAACAAACATCATCGTTTTCCCTCCTTTCATTTCCAGCACTTCGAAACGCCAATCTTCTACCTGATCTAGGAAATGTCGGTTCAGTACCCGATATTTCTCTGCTTCTCGCTGCAACAGATACATTGAAGCCGGTGTCCATTCGTGTTCGACGCTACTTCCGTAGATCCCAGTTGGTTCGAATTCTGTCAGTTGACGGATTGCTTCAGCGCAGCGGTTGCCAGACACGCTATTCCCTTGGGCAAACAACGGAGAAGCGAGAGCTAGACAGCAGAAGGATAACCAAATTTTGGACATGGGCTTTCAGAAACTAATAGGTTCCACTTGTATTTGGTCTTTACGCAGCCGAATACGGTGAAAACTGGATGTAGACTTCTCGTCAATCATGGTCGATGAAGCCGAATTGACAACATGCAGCGAATGCGATGCGTATTGCTGCACGTGATGCCAGTTATGATGAATGTGTCCATGCAGGTATAGTCGAATCTGTGGCCGATTGCTCAGCCAGTACTGGACCTGTTCCAAGTTCAACAACTCGTGTTTTGTGTCGTGTTCCCTGTCTGGGAAACTGATTGGGTAGTGGTTGACCAGAACAAACCGTGTATCTGCCGCTTGTTGTTGCAGGTACTCGTCTGTGGCCTTTAGCGTTTCACGCCGGACACAGCCAGAAGCGCTGTACCATGGTGTTGGTGTTGCGCTGTGCCAACCAATCAAGTGCCAATCCTGATTCAGTTGACGAGTGTGAATTTCATTTTTGCCAAAAAACCTTCCAAAGTAGCTGAAGAAATAGTCTGATTCCTTGGTTTCACTTACGTAATAATCATGATTCCCAGGAACAATGCTAACTCTTTCCTGATCCTGCAATAGGGGCCGCAAAGCCATTCGTGCTATGGCAAATTCCTCGGGTAGCGCAAGTTGCGTGAGGTCTCCGCTAATCACCAAGTGATCCCAACCCATCTGTCTCACAACTTCAATCAGTTGAAGGTAGCGCTGTGATGGGTATTTCGAACTCCGGTTCAGCCACCAATTGGCAGCTCCCAGTAGTCGTTTAGAAAACCACTGCTCCCAATTTTTGGGATATGCACTGAAGTGTAAGTCAGACAGATGCAAGATCGTTAGCGAATCAGTTGGCACAATCGCTCTGCTACTGGAATTTCGGATTACGTTCGGAACTGATCAATGTATCCTTGCAAACGAATCAGGAGAGGGGTTTCCAGACAGTCCGAATCGCTAGATTTCAGGCGCTGCCGCTTTCGCTGTTTTCAGCATCTGCCAGTTGATCTCAGGTTGGCATGCCAGAAAAAAGCCAAATCAATTTCGCCCCCGATCACCTCCCCTTTCATAATATTTTCAGCAATGGAGCCCAAAATGCGGAGAAATTCCTCCTTTAGACGCCGGTCCTCAGGAGCGTCAGCGAACCGAACTCGCCGAAGTTCGGTAGCGTTTCGAGAACAAGTGCTGGGAAGCCCCAGTTTGCCAGCACCAATCCAAAAGATGTTGGACGGAATTGAGCGACAGCTCGGCATTCGTGACTGGAGTCTGTCTACTTTGGCTGCTGTGGCCTTGTCCCGAAGAGCCTGGATGATTCCAGTCTTGTTCGTACTGCTTGCCGGCTTCGTGATTGCGGCCGGTGGTGGCGGTGGAACGGTGGAAACAAACTTTCCAATCGCCCTGGAAGATTATAACGACCCAGAAGGAGGAGGGATCGGATCGATCCTGGCTTCTCGTATCGCAGAAAGTCCCTTCAACCTTGTGGGCTCATTAGTGTTCCTACTAGCGATTTGCCACACGTTTGCGGCTGCTCCACTAACAGAGAAAGCTCACCACATCAAACACCACCACGAAGAAGAGCTTCGCAAGGCAGGGAAGTCGGAAGAGTTCATCAAGAACAGTCCATCTTTCAAAGCGGAGTTGTTTCACTTCATTGGGGAAGTGGAGGCAATTTTTGGAATTTGGGTCATCGCGCTGATGGTTGCCATCATCGGCTTCTACGACTGGTCTACCTTCAAGGACTACATAGCTCATACGGTGGTCTACATTGAGCCAATGTTTGTCGTAGTGATTATGGCAATCGCC
>WTIF01000414.1:4559-5877 GCA_011522845.1 Deltaproteobacteria bacterium | reverse complement strand
TCTCTTCTTCGTCTGGTATCAGGTCTACCCCATTGTCAGGGTCGTTTGGATCAGCTTTACTGACTACAAGTATCTGACAAATGATCCGGCCAATTGGGTTGGCTTCGACAACTACATTGAGGCCTTGAGTGACCCACTGATGTGGGACAGTTTGGGACGGGCTGCCTACTTCACAGCGATGTTCCTGCCAGGCACTATCATTATTCCCCTCCTACTTGCAGTTCTGATTAATGGAGTTCAGAACCAGCGCCTTGCCACGGTCTACCGAGTGATTCTGCTGATTCCAGCAGTGATTCCAAGTACGCTTGTATTTGTGCTCTGGAAGTGGATGTACAACTACCAGATTGGACCAATCAACCACTTCTTGGTCGAAGTGACTGGCTGGTTTACCTACCGCAACGCCCCACAGTGGCTGGGAGGAACCGACCTGACACTACCCTCCGTCGCCATCATGGAGGTCTGGTGGGGTCTGGGTTATCACAGCGTCTTTTTTCTTGCTGGACTTGCAGCCATCCCCAAAGATCTTCCAGAAGCAGCTCGAATCGATGGTGCCAATGAGTGGCAGGTTTTCTGGCACATCATCCTACCGCGTTTGCAGCCGATTATGCTGATCCTGGTCATTCTACGCTTTGGTACTTCGATGGGAGTGATTGACGAGTACCTAATCTTTGGAGGCTTCAACCGAGAATCACCAACATATACCTGGACGATCTTCATGTACGATCAGGCCTTCAAAACTGGACTCTGGCGCCAGGGACTTGCTGCAGCTATCGGGATGGTTGGTTCGCTGGTGATGATGGTCTTCGTCACTTGGCTGATCTACATCTTCCGTTCACGAGATTGATGCTGGCAATAGCAACCGAAGCTCTAGGCAACTGATGAAAAAGGCATTCCCGCTCACCAATATTATTCGACACACACTGATCGTCTTTTTTATGCTGACGATTCTGCTGCCACTGGCCTGGGTACTGCTGCTGTCGATCAAGTCTATGCCTGATTCGATGCGAGGAAATCTCTGGCCTCGAAAGTTTGATTTCAATCACTACGCCTACGTTTTTGAAAAGATCGACACCCTCCCACAGAACCTGTTCAACAGTATCTACATTACCTCGGCAACCGTTCTGTTGACTTCCATCTGTGCTGTACTCGCCGGCTATGCAATTGTTCACCTGCGTCCCAAGGGCAGCCTTTTTTTGGTGACAGTTCTGGTACTCTCACTTTATTTTCCAACTCGGGTGGTCTCCATCATTTCAGTCTATGAAATTCAGGATTACCTAAGCCTGATCAACAGTACACATGGTCTGATTCTTCCCTACAT
>WTIF01000414.1:1313-4459 GCA_011522845.1 Deltaproteobacteria bacterium | reverse complement strand
CAGGGTGGAATGGGGCAGTGGGCTTGGCCGCGCATTGCTGCCGTTTATGTCATCGTTGTCCTTCCAGGCATCATCGCTTTTGCAATGGCTCAGAAGCTCTTCTTCAAAGGTCTGATGGAGGGAGCCCTGAAGACCTAATCCAATCTTGAGGGGTTCTGTATGATGCTGTCCCCAGTCCGAATCGGTGTTTTGGGTGCTGGTTACTTTGGGACGCTTCATGCGTTGACCGTCAACAGCCTCAGTGAAGCTCAACTGTGTGCAGTTGTTGACTCCTCAGCCACTGCGCTTGCCAAGCTGCCAACCTCTCTTGCGCAAATCCCCCGCTTTTTTGACCTGGAAACAGCGATCTACAACACAGATGTGGAAGCTTGGATCGTTGCATCTTCAACCGCCTCACACGTTTATCTTTCCCAGCAGCTTCTGCAAACCGGAGCCTTTGTGCTACTAGAAAAACCTATCGCTCCGAGCCTTGCTGAAGCAGAGACCTTACAAGCCTTGAATGATTCACAACTTGGGAGGTTGATGCTGGGGCACATCCTGCTTTTCAATAGTGAGTTCAGGGAACTTCATTACCAGTGCCAGCAGCGCAGTGGCTTTGACTATGCCTCCTGCTATCGAATGCGGCCCACCTCCCAAGCAGCTCACTATGCTGACGAGAATCCCTTCTTCCTGACAATGATCCATGACTTGTACTGTGTACAATCTTTAGTTGATGGGGAAGATCCCATACAACTGCATGCTCAACAGCATCGTAATGCGGAAGGAGTGATGGATCTCGCGCTGGCACAACTCAGTTGGGGTAACGGTCGGATTGCGACCTTTGCCGCAGGCTTTCTAACTCCTGACTCTATGTCACACGAAGGCTTTGATCGAATGGAAATCTATGGCAATGGTTGGATGGGCCGGATCACACCAAATCCGAGACCTTTTGAACTGTGGGACCAGGGCTACCATCCACCTATGAACTTGGAGATGCAAATACGTTCACAACCCTTCACCGGAATGTTGACCGAGGAGTTGCGTTGTTTCTGCCGTGTGGTTCGTGGTGAAGAGAAGATTCCCAAAGGCGCAAGATACACTGATGGAATTCAGGTAATGCGCTGGATTGATCAGTTGGTGCATAGAATTGAAACCTAGACAACATAACTGTTGCTAGGGTTCAAGGAACTAACAGAGAAGAGCCTTTTCTGTAGCCGCTCGATACTCTTTCAGAGAACTTCCTCTGCACAAAGCCAGCCTTCAGCATCCCATTCTGATCGAAGTCCTACGATGAGTGAGAGGGAATCAACAGCAAGCAACATTGCGACAGATCTTCTTGGAAGACTCAATAACAAGTTGAGGTCCGAGCTTGTACGTCACGTTGATGAATACTTTCAAAAAATTGATTTTCAAAGCAGTCCGGCTTTCCCAAATGTCTATGAATCTAATACTCTTGATGGGCTCCACCAAGACTCAGGAAATACTCAAGCAGTTGAAAATCTAGGGCCACAAGCTCATCAAGGTGCTGATGGCCAAAATACTGAGCATCCCCTCTCTCCTCTAGCTGAGGATGTTGAGCTAAAAGACGCGAAATCAAATAGCGCAAACGAGTTGATACAAGACGGCACATCACATGAGGAAAAACTCGAAGAGCCTCTTGAAAATACAGATTGCACCAAGGAGAGTCGATCAACTTTGACGGATAATTCGATAGAAAATGTCAGAGTAGAAGACAAGAAATCTAATAGTGAAAAAAAACCACCACAAGGAGCCCTAGCTAAGAGCGACAACCAGGAGGAATCCCTGCTGGAAAGAATCAATCCTCCCAATATTTTTGATGCAAATCTGTCTTCTGAAGAAGAAGAATCTCCACCACCTAATGTGAGTGTGGACTTTCTGATGGAAATGCCTCTCAAGGTGACTTGCGAAGTTGGACGAACTAAGATGGATATTAAGGATCTGATTTCACTCGGGCAAGGATCTGTTGTTGAACTGCACCGTTTTGTGGGCGAAGATCTTGATATCTTTGTGAATGGTAAATTAGTCGCCCGTGGCGAATTGGTCGTTTATAAAGAAAATTTCGGGGCTAAGATTTCTGAGATTGTATCCCCAGAAGATCGTGTAAAAAAAATGAGCGGATTAGCCCAATTTTGAAAAATTGTCCCGATTACTGCGGCTAGATGAGCCAAATCATTCTAAATCCAAGGTATTTCGAACTATGCGAGCCTAAAACTGCAATCACCAATGACTTTGGAGCTGGAAATACACGAGGAACCCTTTACTGGAAAGTTGACTAACTTATTACGCGGCTTCTGTTATGTGGTACGTTGTGAAAAGGAGATTCCTAGAGATGCAAGATACGCTGATGGAATTCAGGCAATGGGTTGAATCGACCCACTGACGCAGGCCAGTCACAACAATCGAAACTAAGCGCTACCGGGAAATCCAATGCACATCTCGCTCAGACATCGTGGAACCGAATATGATTTGCTCGAGTTGGCGTTTGGTCATGGAACCCCTAAGAAAGCCTTTTTAACTGCGCTCGTCATCGGTACCATTTTGACAACGATCAATCATGGCGACAACATTATCTTGCACGGTGAATGGCCGGTATTTTGGAAAATCATTTTAACCTACTGCACCCCTTACTGTGTTACTACCTGGGGCGCCATCACAGGCAAATTGAGTAGAAGAAAAAATTCTACACCCAATCGGCCTGATGAAGATTTCGCTACAAAGTAAGAAACTATGAACCTGGAAGAGTTATTCAACCAAAAAAATATTATCGAACTGAGTTTCTTCAACTTCAGAAACGCGATCACAGCTGCCTATTTTGCCAACAGAGATTTGGAAATCCGGCGAGTAAATAAAAATTTCAAAAAGTTCTTTCCTATCTTGGGAAATGTTTCGAATGCTTACTTCCCTGACGTTTTGGAGCAACTGGGTTTGCCTGGTCAGCAAATTGATGAATTTGTAACGGGATTGAACGAAAATGGTTCGATATTGATTCCTCAAATTGAAATTGAAATCGAAGGAAACATCCGAGTTTATTCATTGCTGTCTGCACAGACGCATGATGAGAGCTTTTCCTACTTGAATGGAGTGCAAGGTCAGTTTGTTGATCGTACTATCGAAATGCAGCTGCGCAAAGAGAAGGAAGAATTGCT
>WTIF01000414.1:0-1213 GCA_011522845.1 Deltaproteobacteria bacterium | reverse complement strand
ATGGCGCCAAATAATGAAATCTTGGTTTCTGAGCCCACGATGCGTTTGTTGGATGGGGATGTTGAGTTTTTGCCTTTCGACGAAATTACCCCGAAAGGCTTCAGCCGCCCAATCAAAGTCTATCAGGTCCAAGATTTTCACTCTGAGGCACATCGAAACCGTCGCCAGCGCCTCTCTCATCAGGGCCAGAATATCGAAGTCAACGTACTGAACTCCTCTGACATTAGGGCAGTGATTCTCGAATTGCGTCAGTTGCAGGAGGAATACGAGAGCAAGTTGGAGACTGGATAACCCACAAAAAATTCTTAGTGGAAAACCAAGCAAAGCTTGGATAGTAGAAATTTGGTAATCACTTCCACTTCATAAGGCGAAAAATTATTTTAAATGGAATTGGAGCCTGCGATCAATTAGCCAAATAACAATGGCTACCAAATGGATGCCACCAATAACAGCAAAGGATCGCTTATCATAACGGGTGACAACTGCCTGGTGTTGCTTGAGTTTAGCAAAGCAGCTCTCAATAAATGTGTCGCCATCGATTTGCCGCTGCTCCGAGCGATTCAAGAGCCAGTCTTGGGGAGCCTTGGATTTGCCTGCCATCAACGCCTTGATCTGATCCAAAAAGGCTGGTAGTGGCACATCAGCACCCTTCGGATTACGGACTTGATCAAGACTTCAGATCCCCCCTTTGGATTGCCTAGCCCATCGCAGGTTGCATGGATTTTAGTCGTCAGAAATCCACCGGAGCGACTGATACCTTTTTGGCTACACTCACTTTTTTAAGCCTGCACTGTGTTGACGGACTAGAACGATAGTGCTGTCGATCTGGGCATACTTATGTTTTGCCTCGGCAGCGTGATCTTCAAAGAATGTTACCAGAGGCTACGCTCACTCAAGCACATTTAACGAGCGTGCATCACCCGAAAGTCGCCAGAGCCTTTGGGCAGGTCACGCCAAGGCATACCGACCCGAAAACGGTAGGGCACTTCCTAAACAAGTAAAGATTGTTCTTGGCAGTAACTACGACGTTTACAACACTGTCGAAGAGCAGGTGTTCTATGCGTTGCCACTGATCATCATGGAGAGCTTAGTGTCTGGTAGTCCTTGGACTGTTCCTCCATAGGGGAAGGAAAAAGGGATTTGTCCCTAAAAAGAACGATACTCTTCTAACGGTTTAGAATTTGTTTGATGATAGGCCCTATAAGGAGTCAGA
>WTIF01000379.1 GCA_011522845.1 Deltaproteobacteria bacterium | reverse complement strand
CTATGGCATTAATTGGAGGTTCCAACTCTTGCCATAGATTTTGGTCTGGAGAAGTTTTCAAATCAAAGGGTTTCGCACTGAGTGTAGAAGCTCAACCCGTCATTTCGTATTGGTATCCGTAAGCCCAGAGGTTGGGCGTGCTTGGTTAACTGCTCACGAAAAGATCGCTTCGGATCCCCAAGTTCATCAGTAGGGAGTCCCTTCAAGACTTTCACCATATCGCGATACACGGTGGGCGTGATTCCACGAATGGAGAGATAACAATCAGGAAGTTCACCGATGGGAGTTTTTAGATCAGGAACAAGCAAATGTAGTTCGTATTTGTCATTCTCGTGATAGGGCCTGAGCGTAAAAAAAGTTTCAGCAAAATAGAGATGATCCTTACGAACCGACATTCGAAACCAACCCGCATCGCTCCCTTCAACAATTGGCAGACCGGCATTTCTGAATATCTCTGCGAGCTTATTTAGCTCATCTCGTTCAGCCTCCCTTGATTCATCCAATTCTAACCAGCCAAGCGGATGAATTTGGATCCATTCAGGAATTTCCTCCAGAGGAAAATCGGCCTGATGTAGCCGGAGCCAGGCCAGCCCTATCAACCAGAACTGTTGCCTTTCGTCCAATTCGATTTCCAATGATTGTTCTTGTCCGCTACGACCATAGAGCAAGAGGCTTTCTGGCCCGTAAGGCAAATCAACCTGTTCTTCTACCAAATCATTGGTGACCATCGACTGGGGAACATCTTCGAGTTGTTGCCAAAAAGATTTTCCCGCACTCTCTCGCCACGCATCGACAAAAAACTTACGATCCCCCTGCTTACCAATTAGAATTTCATCCGAGGTAGCCCAGACCAATTGTCCCTTTGGCAACTCGATTTGTCTCCTGCAAAGCTGTTGAAATCCTGTTTGTGTTAATTGAACTGTGAAACAGTAGATTTGATATCTAGTGTAGGCATGATTGGCGCGGGCACCCTCCAATTTTTCATAGCTATTGAGTGTTTGGTGTAACTCAGCGTGGTAATGCTGTGATAGCAGACCCAATTCTTCGTTCAGTTCTCTTGATAAAGTATGCGGAAGTGCTTGGAGGATGTGATCTACATCCGCCATTTGTTGCCAAACTAGGCGCTCATCGATGGTTGATTCAGGGAAAGCTTTCTCCAAATCATGTAAATTAAGGCGTCCCCCGATCAGCACATGATTTGGATTTGCTTTCCGCTCACGATCCTCCCGGTGATTAAACAACAGACTGTTTTCAATTTTAATCAACGCCCAGGCAACCTGAACCTGACGTATTGGAGTTGGCCGATGTTCTCTGTGAAAATGAATTCTACGATTTTCGACCTCGATTAGTAAATTTCTCTGTTGTTCCAGGTAACTCTCATTGTGCCACCAACCACTCTCAAAAAACTGGGGCCTTGGTGTTGCTAAACTATCCAAAAGGGAACGCGCCATCAGGCTGGCCGGATAGCTAGTAAATTGCCATAACCCCTCACGGAGCTTGGTCGAATCTAAGAGGCCCATCGCTTCCCAATTTTGTTGGAGCATCGTGATCACCCCTTCAACAAAATCTTTCTTTATTGAAAGGGTCTCCGTGATAACTTCGATCAACCCTTTGGATGAAACTGTCGTCAAGAACGGACCTTCCTCCGCAATCCTTGGCAATCTATCCGGCAAAAGTTCCAAAATCTTGTTGATTTCAGCCATGGTATTTTCTTTCAAAATATAAATTGAACCGTTTCAAAATTTTAATCTGATAGAGTTCCAGGAGTAAGTTTTGTCAACAATAAACACTTTGTACGGTATCTTTGGGTGTTGACAGATTTCAAGGACATAATCCGGAATTTCAGAAAATGATCTCTTTGATAAGTTCTTGACACAAGATGGGTGCAATTGTAATTTCACCCTGCTATTGAATTTTGCATACTAAAGACGACAACTTAATTTCTGATAACCATTTGCTTGAATCCCTCAGCGGCGCATTTCCATTTCCAAGTAGAAATATGAAGAAAATCATCCTAGCAGTCAGGTTTTGATGCGCTTGCAAGCAGTTCTTGGAGATATCACCGAGTTGGATGTCGATGTTATCGTCAATTCATGCAATAACCAGATGCATCTTGGCTATTCTGAGATTTCAAGGAGCATCCAAGAAATTACTGAGGGCAGAATTCAGCAGGCTTTATTGCACGATCCTAACCTAGAACTTCCAGTACCGCTGGGAACTGTCTGCGTAACGAAAGGGGATTTGTTACCCTGTCGATGGATCTTTCATTTGGCAACGCATCGGTCCTGGGAAGAGATGAGTCGGGACGCTCATCTTGAGGAGGGAGATCAGGAATTTTGGGAAATCGTACAAGAACTTGTCCTAGACGCCATTCGTGCGGGACTTCACAACTTGATCACTACTGCTGAAGAACTTCAGGTAAAGTCAATAGCAATCCCTCTGATCGGCTCTGGCTCATTAGGATTCCCCACTAGTTTGATGGCAGATGTCATTCTGGGAACGCTTCATCAAATCCTTGTCGAAATCCCTACAAATCACTTACAAAAAATCAAATTAGTCACCTTGGATGATGGTGTACTTAAAGCTCTTCAAGCGCGAATCGATGACCTTGACTGGAGCTTTGCCGATAAACATTCTTTTGCAACAGAAGCAGACTGGGAAGAGTTTTTAACAGAGACAGGCAGTGAATTGCCAATCTCCAACGATCCAACTAAAGAAGTTGACCCAAAAACAGGAACCCTTGAAAAGGATCTAGAGGAACTTAGAGAACAGCTGCAAACCGTTCATCAGCGAGAAAAACGCTTACTACGGCAAATTGAGGAGTTGGTTCGTGAAAATCAGGCACTAAAATCACAAGCTCGAGGGGCTATTTGGGGACAGTCACAACCGATCGATCTGTGGGCAAGAATTGATTTACCCTCACCATTGGCTTATGCACAGAATCTGAGAATGGCAGAAACGGACCCGAATCGCTGTCACATCAACATGTTGAATGCAATTGGGATTGTTTCAAAATATTTTTCGGCGCTGATCTGTGCAGAGTATCTGCACGCTGGCTGCTTCTCCGAGGACTTAAATTCAGAATTACGTCATCGCTTTCGCCAGGGCCCAATGACAGATGGTAGTTGGGTTTGGGTGGGCAAACGCATCGCCAGAGCTTTTTACGATGCAGATTTGTATGGACAGTTGGTTCGGGAGGTTCCCAGAGCCTGGATTACAGAACGCGGGGAATGGAGCGGATTGTCAGAGGCCTTGCAGCAATTGGTCAGCTATCGTAATCGCATCCACGATCCCGTCAATGCAGATTCAGGTCACGCAAGTGCTTGGTTGGAATTAGTCCTGCCGGTTTGGGTACAGATGTGTAAGTACAGCGAGCCAATGACTTCGTATGAATTGCTTTTCATTGATCAGATCAGTGATTTCTCTGATGATCTTGGAGAGGAGGTGAGTTATTCCATCAAGCGATTGCGAGGAGGATTTTTTGTTCCACCAACTGAAACGCTCAAGCTAAGACAGCATCTGAAAAGTGGCCGTCTGTATTTGCAGAGCGCGAACAGCCCGGATCTATTATCACTGCATCCTTTCCTAACCTACGAATATAGCCGAGTAACGAACAATCGTGAAACGTTCTGCTTAGATCAGATCCAGCATTCCACTTTGCACTACAAGGCTTTCCGTTACGCACACCGAAGTAGCCTCAATGATGGTAAGCAGTTTCCATTATAAAATGAGTTTGGGGCTGATTGTTCATCAACCCCACTTGTAAAAGTTAATGAAAAGTTCAACATCCCTCCACGTGATAGTCTCTCAGAAAATTGCTTCGACAAGGATGTCGTAATTTAACAAGCGCTTGAAAAAGTAGCTGTCGGATCCGCTCCCGAGTGATTCTAAATTCCTTACCAATCTCATCGAGCGTATACTCACGCTTGTGACCAATTCCAAAACGCATTTTGACAATTTTCTCCTGACGAGGAGGTAATTCTGCGAGCATCCCCTCGATAACCTCCGAGAGGTCGGTTTTCATCATAGTTTGAAGAGGATCTTCCACATTTTGATCTGGCACTACATTCTGCAGGGTGCTTCCGTCCTCACTTCCATAGGGCTTGTCAATGGAAAGAGGGTCATTCATGTTGTGCAGCAATTCATGCACGAGTTCCTCTGGCATTTTGCTGCGTTCCACCACCTCAGCCAGTGTCGGCTGACGTCCCAATTCCATCCCCAATTGCTGAGAAATCTTCAGTACACGTTTCCCTTTGTCAATCATATGCACTGGGATCCGAATGGTTCTCGAATGATCTGCAATTGCCCTGGACATCGACTGGCGAATCCACCAACTTGCATAAGTGGATAATTTACAGCCACGCTCGTAATCGAACTTGTCGATAGCCCTCATCAGCCCCAAATTGCCTTCCTGAATGAGATCTTCGATCCCCAATCCACAGTGGAGGTACTTTCGTGCAATGCTGACGACAAGTCGAAGATTGGCTTCCATCAGCCGGTTTTTCGCTGTCTTCATGACTTCTAGCGATTTCTGTAATTTCATCACTTGGGATAAAAATTCCTTTTCATCCTGACCAGTCTGTTCAACTACCTCTCTTTTCCACTTCATAGCAGATTCCAGCAATTGATACTCCTGCATGACTGCCCCAAATGACTGGCCTGCAAAATCCTCAATTTCTAATTTCATGCTAGCCTCTTTTGAGGCATCTCCAGCTTTTTTTGCTGCCTCCCAACCTTGCAACAACTTGTGAAGCTTTTGGGTGTCTACTTTCTGGGATTGTTCAAGTTCGGCAATTTGCTCGCTTGCAAATTGAATTTCTTGAGCCTTTTGGACAAGCAATTCTGTGAATTTTTCAATCTGGCTTTGATTGAAAGAAATCAGCTGAATTTGCGAATGGATTCTCTTTGACAATTTATCTATCTCCTCCTTTTCCAACCGATTTAGTTTAGTTGCTTGACCAGAAGTTTTGATCATTTGCCTTGAAATGAAATCATCAGAAACTAGACGAAGTTGCTGAACCAAGGCCACAACCCGGCTCTGTTCATCCATCTCAAACTCATCATCATCATTAACAACAGTTATGTGACGAATGGTGATCTCTCGATTCTCTAGGCGATATGCCAAGTTTTGGATTTCATCAAAAACCAGTTTTGATCCGAAAAGAATCCCTTCAATCTTTTGACGATTGGATTCAATTTTTTTGGCTAGTGCTGATTCTTGTTTTCGATCAAGTAATTCAGCTCTATTGACATCTTTAACATAGAGCTGAAAAGCATCCTGAATCGAAGATTTTTCCTTATCTACAGCAGAAGAACGTCCGGCTTTCGTACCAAAATTTTCTTCATCTACCACTGAATCCGTAGTTTCTAAAACACCAGAAAATCCAAGATGGTGATTTGTGGCGTATTCTGGATTTACAACCTGTAGAGTTTCCATAATTCCCTCCTAATTGATTTAGATATGCCATCCGGTTTCCGTAAAAAACTTTCAGATTTTCTAACTAACTCATGAGAATGAGAGGAACTACGATCGTAATTCTCAAAAATATAATAAATCTGAAAAATTCAAAGAAACCTTTCGTTGATCTGTAGCTGCCTACTCCACAAGCAGTTACGATATCAATAGGATAAATCAGTTAGAGAATATGTGTGAGGAGATCGGGGGGAGAAAAAAATAGTGAAAAAAATCAATTAATTTACTTTTTTGTCACAATATTTTCAGAGATCTACTCCGGATTTTTGTGCACAAGAACCCAAATAAATCGAAGAAAACATTGTTTACTGAAATTTGATCATTAATTTCAGTAGTTTTGAGAACTGCTCACTTTTATAAATGGACGACCACTTAGTTCAATTGCAGGAGTTTGACTGGCCCTTCAGAGTCAGAAATAT
>WTIF01000014.1 GCA_011522845.1 Deltaproteobacteria bacterium | reverse complement strand
TATGACCGTTGATGAGTCCTACGCACCTATGCAGGCTAGGCTGCTTAGAGCCTGTAACTCTATGGGAATGGGCTTGAGTGAAGGCGAAACACAAGAATAGTCTTTAAGCATTCTGGGCCAAAGGAAATGGAAGAGGCTGATAGTTCAAATTCTCCAAAGATCCTAACTGATGTAGCGATTTTGTAAATTGAACCGCTGCTTCAGAAGTTGTGAAATATGGAAGGTTGTACGCTAAGACAAGCCGGCGAATGTGGCGTGCACCAACAGCCCTCTTCCTGCGACGAGTCGTGTTGATGAGCAATGCGACTTCTTTCCGCAGAATGTATTCGATAATATTGCCTTCCTCGCTAGCATCCATAGATGTGATCTGGATTTGCTGCACACCTTGGTCCTTCAAAACTTGGAATGTTCCTCTAGTGGATAGAATCTTGTAACCCATTTCTTCTAGCATCTTAGCAACTATTACCATCTTGGGCTTGTCCTCGTCCATCACTCCTATGAACACATAAGGTCTATCTAAGCTATCCTCAAAAACGGCCATTTGTGCTTTTAAAAACGCCTCCTCGAAGTTAGTTCCCCTGCCCATTACCTCCCCCGTTGAGAGCATTTCTGGACCAAGAGTCGTATCAGATCCTGTAAAACGCATAAATGGGAAAACCGTTTCCTTGACCGCATAATCTTTCGGAGCGTGATACTCAAAACCAATGGAAGAGAGTTTTTCTCCAAGCATCAATCTAGTTGCGTACTTGGCTAGGGGGACCCCAATTGCCTTGCTAACAAAAGGAACTGTTCTAGATGCACGTGGATTCACCTCAATGACGTAAACATCTTCTTCTTTGACTGCAAATTGAACATTCATGAGTCCGCAAACTTTAAGCTCTTGAGCCATGGATTTCGCCTGTTTGCAAAGCTCTTCCAGTATATCATGTCCAAGACCAAATGGAGGAAGTGAGCAAGCACTATCTCCAGAATGAATTCCTGCCCGTTCAATGTGTTCCATAACCCCGGCAACTTCTGCTTTCTCTCCATCTCCCAATAGGTCGACGTCAATTTCCACTGCATTGCTCAGAAATTGGTCAATCAAGACTGGATGATCTGGTGAAACCTTGATGGCTTCAGCAAAAAATTCTTCTAGGCGGTCCTCGCTCTCTACGACCACCATGGCCCTTCCACCCAACACATACGAAGGTCGAACTAAGATTGGGTATCCAATACGTTCAGCTATCTTGCGAGCCTCTTCCAAAGACCTCGCTGTGCCATTCGCTGGTTGTTGCAGTCCAAGCTTATTGAGCATTGCTGCAAAGAGTTCTCGGTCTTCTGCTCGGTCAATACTCTCAAAATCGGTTCCTAATAACTGCACACCAGCATCGTGTAGCCGCTTTGCCAACTTTAATGGGGTTTGTCCCCCTAGTTGCACAATCACCCCAATGGGTTTCTCGAGTTCGATAACGTGCATGACGTCTTCGAAGGTGAGGGGCTCAAAATAAAGTCGATCTGAGGTATCGTAATCAGTACTCACCGTTTCAGGATTACAGTTGTACATGATGGCTTCATATCCATATTCGCGAACTGCCAGAGCAGCATGGACACAACAATAATCAAACTCAATACCCTGACCAATCCGATTTGGACCACTCCCCAAAATCAAAACCTTAGGCCGATCCGTTGGGATGGATTCGTTTTCCTGGGCATAGGTAGAATAGAAATACGGAGTCTCCGAAGGAAACTCAGCCGCACAAGTGTCTACCATCTTGAAAACGGGACTTAATCCCATTGATCTTCTGAGTTTGGCAACCTCAGCTTCAGGTACTTGAAATTTTTTCGCCAGCAAGGCATCTGAAAAACCCAAGGATTTCCATCGACGTAAATCTGTTCGTGTAACTTGATCAACACTTTGCTGAGCTATTTTGATTTCTTCCTGAATCAAACTCTGCATCTGCATTAGGAACCAAGGATCGATGAAAGTTTTTTGGTGTAGACGTTCAACACTCCATCCAGATCTCAGCGCATCGGCTACAAACCACAATCGCTGGCTTGTGACACGGGAGAGTTCTTCTTCCAAAACCTCATCAAGATCTCGATCTTTTGGATAAATTTGAGGATCCAGTCCAATATGACCTGTTTCCAAGGATCGAAGTGCTTTCTGTAATGATTCACGGAAGGTACTACCAATTGCCATTGCTTCGCCAACGGATTTCATTTGGGTTCCCAAACGTGGATCCGAAAGAGGGAATTTTTCGAAGGTAAAGCGGGGGATTTTTGTCACTACATAGTCGATAGATGGCTCAAATGAAGCGGGAGTTTTTTTGGTGATATCGTTGGGAATTTCATCCAATGTGTAGCCCACTGCCAGTTTGGCAGCAATTTTGGCAATCGGAAATCCTGTGGCTTTTGAGGCAAGTGCAGAACTTCTCGATACTCGAGGGTTCATCTCAATGACCATAACCTGGCCATCTCTGGGGTTGACCGCAAACTGGACATTTGAGCCACCAGTATCCACTCCAATCTCACGCATGATCTGAAAAGACATATCACGGAGTTGCTGGTACTCAACATCTGTAAGAGTTTGTGAAGGAGCCACTGTGATACTATCCCCAGTGTGAACACCCATCGGATCAAAATTTTCAATAGAGCAGATGATGACGCAATTATCACTATGGTCCCTCATTACTTCCATCTCAAATTCTTTCCAACCGAGAATGGACTGCTCAACCAAAATTTCCTGAGTGGGTGAAGCCGACAATCCATTAGTGGCAATCTGAATCAACTCTTCCTGATGGTTTGCTACACCGCCCCCTTCTCCACCTAGAGTGAAAGAGGGCCTTATGATCAAAGGGTAATCAATCTGCTCTGCAACATCCAAAGCCTCGGCAACTGAGTGAACAACACGACTCATTGGCATTGGGATGCCTAGTTTTTCCATAGAAGCCCTGAAGAGTTCACGATTCTCAGCCTTTTGGATGGCTTCTATATCTGCACCAATTAATTCCACCCCATATTTTTTTAGAATCCCAGCTTCATCCAACTTCATAGCCATGTTCAAAGCTGTCTGTCCGCCCATTGTTGGCAAGAGGGCATCTGGGCGTTCTTGCGAGATGATTCGCTCCAAGACAGGCAACCGGATTGGCTCAATATAAGTCGCATCAACAAGCCCGGGATCCGTCATAATTGTAGCTGGATTGCTATTGACCAAGATCACCCGAAATCCTTCTTCCTTGAGAGCTTTGCAGGCTTGCGTACCACTATAATCAAACTCACAGGCTTGCCCAATCACGATAGGGCCAGAGCCAATCAGGAGGATAGAGGAGATGTCGTTTCTTCGAGGCATAATTCGGCCCTAGCTACTCAGCTTCAAGTTAGGAGTGGATTTTAAGTCAGTGTTGATTCAGTGAGGCAGGCAGGTGTTGGAATGAAACTCTAGGTTTTGTTCCGAAGACAAGTGGAATAACCGTCACTTGAATCTTGGAAGATTCTCAGGAAGCACACAGGACTTGCAAGTCTTTTAAGAATTGTCCTACTTGACTCGATTCAGTGCCTCTTCATAAAGGTCTTCACTGTCACGACGATTTGCTGATTCATAAAAAGTCTTGGCTTGTTGTCTTTGTCCAAGGGCTTCATACGCCAAACCTAAGTTGTAATCGTCAGATGCTGTACGATCTTTACGTCCCTGTAAGTAAGTGATTGCCTCTTCATACGCATTACCTTGAAGCAAGGTAGTCCCCACTCCGTCACCATCGCTATCAATACTCATATCAGCTTTTCTAAAAGTTGGGATCACTTGGGAAACATATTCCCGAGCAATCTGATCAGTCAGTCGATATTGCAGATCCAGATTGGATAGAGGGACTCTGCTATCACGCTTAAGGTTGTATCCCTGTGTTAGGTATTGCTCTTGGTTTTCAATAATCATCCTTGTTTTGTCAGATTCACTCGGAAATCGTTCAGTTAGATTTTCATCCTCCTGAAAGTTTTTAGTAATCCACAGTCTCACATTATCAGGCAAGTGGGAGGTTTCACTTTTCCCACCCCATTTCCGAACATAGAAAGCCTGCAAAGTTTGAGGAGGAATTAGTTCTGCCCCATTGCTCTGGCGATTGAGGCTAATACGAACTTCAAGGACTCCTATCAATTCAACATACGGAGTATTCTCTTCGATCCCACCGCCAAGCCTTTCCGCACCGAAAACAGCGTCCCGAGCCAACAGCTGCTGTTCAATCGGTAGAGCCTCGTTGAAAACTGTTAGGAAGTAAGGGACAGGTTCTTTACTTTCCTGCTTAATCTGAGAATAACGGACCAATGCAGAGATGACAGCCACTCGATTTTGGTCAGGAATGACAACAGGGTAGCCTTTAGCGTCTTCGCTCGTATTCAACAATTTGAGAGAGGATTTTTTAGAGAAATTTTTGAGGAGTTGTAATCGAAAAAGCTCAGCGACTTGTTCACTTGATTGATCAGCTTCAAAAGAAAGCACACCCGGAGACAAATCTGGTGGACCTTCTGCCTCCACTGGTAAAGATATTTTTACTAACGGTTGACCTTTGAACTGGCCTACTTTCAGGGCATCTATTTCGTTGAGTTCAAATTTCGGAGTTTGTGCAACTACAAACTCGGTTTTTGTACCTTGACTAAAAAAAGAGCAGGACATCAAGCTTGCAGCAAAAAACACTAAAACCGGAAATAAATTTGAACGGATCATTCCAGAATCCAATTAAAGCTTTCTGCTTTGAATTTGTGAACGAAGTTTAGGAAATTGGCGCTGTAAATTTTCAATTCTGCCAATCCCTTGGGCATACACGAGGTTTGTACCATCCATTTGGTGAGCAGCACGGTAGTTGAGAAGTGCCAAACCATAATCACCAAGAGCCTCAAAACAAAGACCAAGATTATAGAGATCTTCTGAATTCGGATCCCTGGCTGTCAGACCCTGAAGCCTTTGCAAAGCTGACTCATAGGCACCCCCTAATATCAATAGCTGGGCTTGTTCATCTCCTTCCTCAGCTACTGGATATTCTACTGTTGATTGAATTGGGGAAACTCGCCTCACAAAATCAGCCCCAACTGATGCAACCATTTCTCCCACGATCACAGTTAATGATGGCAAGCCCTTTGTTGTACTCACAGCTGGTTGATCTTCGTTCTGACCTTCTAGAGAGTCTCGGAGCGAACTCGTATCTTTTTTAGCCTGGTCTACAATTCCAACAGGGCTTCCACCCACTCGCTGCGCAAATCTTCTATGTACTAGATCGGTAGCCACAATTTCAGTAGGCTGTAAACGCACAAGTTTGAGCTCAACTATCAGACTTCCACTCAATTGTTTGTAGGGCCACCAAACTAACTGTTGAATAGTTAAATTTTCTGCTGGGATTTTTTGTTGTGAATCAGCAGGAGTAAAATATTTCAACGAAATTTTTTGGAGATCAACTCCGTCCAGTCGCTCTGATGTCAGCCAAATCTTTCCACTTAGCACTGCATCCACATCTCTCGT
The DNA here is from genome assembly GCA_011522845.1 of Deltaproteobacteria bacterium. GTDB lineage: Bacteria > SAR324 > SAR324 > SAR324 > NAC60-12 > JCVI-SCAAA005. The sequence goes on along the minus strand of WTIF01000014.1, from coordinate 15,783 downwards.
TATATAACTTTGAGTTGCGATCATTTGCTGAAGAGCTGCATCATTCTCAAGACTAGAAAACTCGTCAGTCAGTAAAACCTCAAAAAAAGGGACCTTGGTTAATTGATTGGCTAACAGAGCCCGAATATTTCTTGACAAAATCTGACTTTCTTCATCAGTCAGATTCACTGATTTTTTGGTCCAATCGCCCGCTCTTTCCACGGCAATGTTTTCTTGAACGACTCCAATCTCGAAAACACCGATGGCAATTCGTTGAATATCTGAGGTATCAATTTCAGCTGGCTGAAAAATCTGCAGGCTTGTCTTTTCTGAACATGACGAAACGAGGAATAGAAAAAAAATCCAACCGATTTGTCTAAGCCTGAAATTACAAGGCATTCTTGATAGATATCACAGTTGTAAATGTAAGGATGCTGTCAAAAGAATCAGAGGATAATAAAGAGCTAGGCTCTTACCTTTGGCAACAGTAACTGAGCAGCATCCCAGACTTTCTGAGTAGAAATCGAATACATACAGATCTGCTGATCTCTGTTCTTACAGGTGCCCTTCCCGGTTCTGGAACAAGGACGACAGCGCAATGCCAAGTCGGTCTCGATTAGCCTGCTTTGTTCCAACATCGGAGCGTAACCAAATTCTTTCACGGTTGGACCAAAGAGAGCGATAGAGGGAGTTCTCATTGCTTCCGCAAGATGGACTATGGAGGTATCATTAGCGACCACTACATTGGCCATTTCAAGAAGTGCGGCTGATTGGAGAATAGTAAAAATCCCTGCAGCAGAAAAAACGTTTTGGGAATCCTTAAAATGCTCCACCAATTCTTCTGTTTCAATTTCCCCACTGGCTCCAACCAATACTACTGAGGCTCCTGACTGAATTATTCTCTCAATCAGTTGCTTAAAGTTCTGTATCGGCCAGCATTTGAGAGGAAAAGATGCTGAGGCACCAATGCAGATGAATGACTTGTCCTGCAAATTATTTTGTTTCAGCCAAGCCTTCACGTAGTTTTTATCTGCTGCACTTGGAAACAATTCTGTCTTGGCCGATAGCTTTCCCGAATGATAGCTTTGCAAAGGTTGAAGCCACTGTTCTCGTTGTGATCTTCCGTTGAAAAACTGCCTCCAACCAAATCGAATTTGAAGTTCACGAGCTAGAGTTCGCTTCTCAATCAACCAATGTTCTGGTTTGGGAGCATGGCGCTTCAGTTGCCAACTGATCCAACGACTGCGTAAAGAGTTGTGGATATCATAGATTAAATCAAATTTTTGCACACGCAGTTGATTTATCAGTTCTTTTAGATCGTTGCGGGTTTCTTTTCGATGATGGTAGATGATTTCATCAAGATGAGGATTATTTTCCAGAACTCTACCAAATCCCTCTGAGGTCAGAAGAGTTAATCGGGCGTCTGGATATATCTTGCGGAGTTCACGGTAGATTGGAGTCGTCAACACCAAATCTCCCAATGAACTGAAGCGAATTAGCAGGATATTGCTAAACACAAGGCGTGGGTTTAATTAATGTAGCGGCAGATGATCAGTTACAATTTCCGTTTTGAAGTTCAGCTAATAGCGCTGGCTGGTTGCCTTCCAGAATATCGATAGTGAGCTTGATCATCCTTGATCTTTGCTGCGGAGATAAAACCTTCTGTCGTTTGATGCAATAAAGTTCTCGTAGTTCACTGAGCAGGTTGTCTCGTGCTGGCTGATCAGTTAGGGAAAATTCTTTCTCTGCAAGATACTCGTAAGTACCATCTGATTTGAGATAAAGTTCCTTATTTTTAAGATACTCGTAAGTCATGTCCTGACGTAAAATGACTTTCTCACCCTGCTCAGTGGCTGCCACTTTGACGGTTTCATAAGTGCCATCAGATTTTAAGATCAGAGTCTTGCCATCTCCCAATTCAACGATGTTTTGCGCAAACACAGAACCACCAATAATTGTCGATAGGAATAAAGTCCCCAACATCATTTTCCAGAACATAGATTCTCCCTAAGTATTCACCGGATCCTGTCGAATTGGTTCAGTAGTCACCAAAGTTTCCAACCACTCTGCTTTCTCCTTCCAGAATTGACTCAGCCACTTTCTTACATCGTTTGCTGAAGAAGACTGTAGGGCGCTAGGTAATGGAATTTCACGAACCGATAACAATATATTTTGCCTGCCCCCAAGCAACCATTGCCAAGCAAAACGAACCGGTTTTTCTTGATGAAAAGTCACATCCAAAATTGAATGCCAAGTTTGATTCTGCATCAGCGTAGCATGGATTAGTTCACCAGGCTTCGGAGTGTAAAGAAATTTGGAATTCCTCAGAAGTTGCCGGTCTCTTTTATAAGCATCTTTTTCAGGCAATAGAAGCAGAGAACGAGTTTGTTCAAGAACGTTTTTGTACTTTTCCGCTACTTTTGTCAACTCATCTTGAGTGGATTGTGGATCGCTAGTTTGCCGCTCAGCTGGCAGGTACAGGTAAACTGGTGCTTCATCAAGCCAGGCTCGCCATTCCATTATCAGGTTTGGAATTTTCTTATGGCGAAGTGGAGTGACAATAGGGGTGATTCTACTTCCGAGCACTCCTCTAACAACAAGAGGTACCAGAGGTCCTTCTTGGTTTGAAATTACAAGATAAGAGCGATCACGTGATAATGTGGATGGCAACGAGATTTCCCAGTTCAGGTTTCGGGAACGCCTTAGACATTCCCACTGAGCACTGCGAAAAAACTGATAAAAGGCATGCCACCAGACGCTAGCCGTCGTTTTTTGAAGGATCTTGACGAACGTGAGAGGAAGGGCTGTCAAACACAGGGCGATTTCGATGGAATAAAATTTTATGAAACTGCCCAAAGGAGAGGACTCAGGCAATACTGAACTCATTCAACAAGTAGTCGTCATATTCGTCTGCGATGATTGCAATACAGGCAATCATCCACTCCAGTTCTTCTGGATCCAGGCCAAGCACTGGACGAACAAAACTTAGAACAAGATGTTTATTTCGAATCCCAAAAGAAACACCCTTGAGCTTGAAGGTCCCATTTAACTTCAGGACGTATTCGTTCAAGTCAGGGTTTGATCGTGTGTAGCGGAAAAGATTGGCCGCTACAATTAATTCTGCATCTTCTTCTAGGGAAGTCAGAAAAATCTGAACCTTCACAGAGCCATTGACGATCCACCACTCTGTGTCATTTACAAACCCCTTATCTGCGTCACCACAATTGTGAAGGAAATCGGAGATCAGTGCACTGTATTTATTCACGTTTTTCCTCGCTCAGGTGCAATATCAAATTTTAGCTTTGAACCTTGTCCTGCTGAACCCCTCCGTTAGGTAAATAGTTGAGGAGTTGTGCAGCAAGGCCACTAAATAGGAAGGTCAACACGGCTGCAGGCATAGAAGCTATGAAAAGCATCCATGGAAAAAGAAAAAGGTAGAAAATTTTCTCGTCGATCATTGAACCTCATTCATCCATTAGAGTATCGCCGTTGTGGGCGGCGGGAACGTTGATTATTGTTGTTACGGAAGTCACGGAAACGAGCCACCTTCTCACGGGCCCTAGCTGGTTTTACACTGATTTCGCTACCACGAAAAGAAAAGCTTGGCAAGCTTTCAAGCAAATGTCTTGCCCATGTTTCAGGGACTTCAACAAAGGAAAAATCGTTCTGGAGCATGATTTTCCCAACTTCTGCGCCTGGTATCTTTGTGTGTTGAGTCACAGTTCTCACTACATCACCAGCCATGAGTCCCATCGTTCTGCCACCACTCAGAAAGAAGCGTACCATTCCATACTCTGCACCGGTATTTTCCGAATTCAATTCATGCTGTCGATCAACACTGATTTGTGGTGACAGAGAGTCACCGGCAACCCTTAGTGTTGTCGCTAACATTTCTATTGGTGAACCACTTTCCAGTAGTTTGGCCGCAAGTTCAACGTAATCCGCGCTTTCTGCATCCTGAATACCTTCTTCGATCCTCATCTGCAGAAAATCCAGTCGGTGAGACTTGAGTTCCTCACGCGTTGGCAAATCCCGATACTGCAGACGAATTTTGATCAATTTTTCAATCGCATAGAGTTGTCGATAGTCTTCTTGTGAAACAAACGTGAGCGCTAACCCTTCTCGACCTGCTCGACCAGTTCGGCCAATACGGTGTACATATGTTTCCGGATTCTCCGGAACGTTGTAATTGACCACCATGTCTAACTTGGAATCAATCCCTCTGGCTGCCAAATCTGTAGCAATCAAAAGATCTAGTTCGTGATTGCGAAATTTTTGCATCACTTGATCACGTTGATGTTGGCTGTAGTCACCATGTAACGCTTCAGCTTTATAGCCTCGCTCATGCAACTGTCTGTAGAGTTCGTCTACATCTCGCTTGGTCTGGCAAAAGATCAAAGCCAGCTCAGGTCGATGAAAACTTAGAATCCTGCAAAGTCCTTCAAAGCGTTCCCAGGATTTTACCTTGTACAGCCACTGGGAAATTCTTGGAACAAGGATGTTGGAATTAGAAACTGAGACGGTTGAGGGTTGGCTCATGTATTTGGCAGCAATCCGATCAATTTCTGGAGACATTGTTGCAGAGAAAAGAAGAATTTGTCTTTTCTCAGGAAGGCTCTGCATGATCGTCTGGATGTCTTCGATAAAGCCCATGTCTAACATTTCATCGGCTTCATCTAGAACAAAGTGACGAACTCCACTTAAATTAATTGTTCCTCTGGAGAGATGATCAAGCACCCGCCCTGGAGTGCCAACAATGATGTTGGTGCGGCGGCGAAGAGCACGGACTTGTTGTTCGATGGAAACTCCACCATAAATGGTGACAACGGATAACGATTTATAAAGCCCAATCTTGCGGAGTTCTTCGGAAACCTGGGAAGCCAGTTCCCGAGTAGGGGTTAGAATCAGAGCGTCTGTGGTGTGCTTGCCATCGTCACGCTGGCGAGGTGAGAGCCTTTCGATCAGAGGAATTCCGAAGGCAGCCGTTTTTCCAGTTCCAGTTTGGGCTTGGCCGATTACGTCATTATGCCCAATTTGCAGGGGGATTACCTGCTCCTGAATTGGAGTTGGTTCAGAAAAACCTGCTTCCTCCAATGCGCGAAGTACTGCATCGGACAGTCCCATTTCTTGAAACGTCATAAATCTTCCCTTTGGTTGCTATTGAAGCGGAGTCCTTGGGCATGTCTGACGTTGCAAAAGTATTTGGGCTCTCTTGTTTCGATACGTCAGAATTACTCATTTTTTAATACATTTGATCGCATTTTCGGAGAAAATACACTGAAGAATAGTGAGAATTTCTACCAAAAAACAAGGTAAATGTAAGTTTGACAGTTATTTTGGCCATGGACAGAATCGACCCTTCACAAACGATTTTATACTCTAGGACACAAGGATAACATGGAAGCATCTGGTCCAGCTTTTACCATTCCCCAGCAAGACGCATTCATTCCCACAATTAAGATTATCGGTGCGGGTGGAGGGGGTGGTAATGTCGTCAGCAAAATGGCAGATGAGGGCATCCAGCATGTTGAACTCATTGCTTGCAACACCGATCTAAAAGCACTCAACAGCTCAAACGCTACCATCAAGATGGAGCTTGGACGGGAGTTAACAAGGGGTTTGGGTGCAGGCGCCCGTCCAGAAATCGGCGCCCATGCAGCAGAAGAAAGTGCTGCTGAAATTGAGCAGATGCTCAATGGTGCCGATATGGCTTTTATTGTCGCCGGAATGGGAGGGGGGACAGGCACAGGATCAGCTCCTGTGATTGCCCGGATATCAAAATCAAAAAAAATCCTCACCGTTGGTGTGGTAACACTCCCTTTCTCCTTCGAAGGGAAACGACGGATGAGGGCTGCGCTCCAGGGGGTGGCAACTCTACGAGAAAACACTGACACATTATTGGTCATCCCGAATGAACGCCTACTGGAAGCTACAGATCGATCCACAAGTTTCAAAGATGCTTTTCACATGGTGGATGAAGTGCTAGTACATGCGATTCAGGGGATTACTGATCTTTTGAATGGAGTGGGTGACATCAACGTTGATTTCGCTGATATGCAGACCGTCATGGAAGGGATGGGTCGTGCGGTCATTGGCAAGGGTACAGGTGTTGGCAAAGATCGGATGTTCAGAGCCATTGATAGCGCTATCCATAGCCCTTTGATGCAAGATACTGATATCCAGGGCGCAAAAGGAATTCTGATTCATCTGGTTGCCCCAAGAGATGCGGGGGCTTTGGAAATCACCGCTGCAATGAATCAGCTCGAAGATTTAGCCGATGATGATGTGAATCTCATCTGGGGAGCAACTTTGACAGATACGCCTGAAGATCAAGTTTCTGTAACGGTCATTGCCACAGGCCTGCCAGAATGATTTGAGCAGTATTGATGGAAGAGTTTCTCCCGAGTTCTTGGACGGTCTATCACACTCATAATGGTCCCTGCCCTTACAGAGCCGTCGGTCAGTGGGATAATCTCACTTTCTATGCTGATCAACTTCCGATTGAAACTTACGAAACACTGTTGGGCAAGGGCTTCCGTAGAAGTGGAACCTCCATCTACCACCCAGCATGTGAGAATTGCCGTCTTTGCATTCCCCTGCGAGTACACGTTCCCTCCTTCCAGCCCAGTCGCTCCCAAAAGCGAACACAGCGAAAGAACCAAGATTTGCGAATTGAACACGTACCCGTTGTTTTCCGGGAAGATGTCTTTGAATTATACCGCCGCTATCAGGAACATTGGCATCAACGTGGGAATCCTACCTCAAGAGAAGAGTTTGTTGAGTTTTTGATTGATAGTCCAGTTCCCTCAGAAATGATCCTATTCTGGTTGGAGGATGAGCTACTTGGGGTTAGTTGGATTGATCTGCTCGAAGATTCCACCAGCGCTGTTTACTTTGCGTTTGATCCTAACGCTCAACATCGACGATTAGGAATTTTCTCTTTGCTGCATGAAATTGAATATGCCCAGAATTGCAACCGACAATGGCACTATCTAGGGTATTGGGTACCTGACTCGCAAAAAATGCAATACAAGGCGGATTTTCGCCCGTCAGAAGTGTTACTACATCATATCTGGACACCCTTAACAGAGGAACTACGTCATGAGTGCTGATTTCACTCATCTGGATAACCGAGAGCATCCACGAATGGTTGATGTTTCACATAAAGCAATCACCGAGCGCAAGGCTGTCGCTCAAGCTGTCGTGCGCCTGGGTGAGGAATTGTTTGAATTATTGAAAGAGGAAGGGAGTACATCCAAAGGACCGGTTTTTCAAACCGCTATCATTGCAGGTATTCAAGGGGCTAAAAAAACATCAGAAATTATCCCAATGTGCCACCCTTTGCCCTTATCAGGTGTTGAAATCGAAACTGAATTGGCTGATGGACTTGCAGTGCTAACAGCAACCGTTCGGACAACTGGAAAAACTGGTGTTGAGATGGAAGCGCTGACGGCTGCGAGCGTCGCTGCACTGACCCTGTACGACATGTGTAAGTCTGTAACCAAAGGCATGGTCATTGAATCAGTACACTTATTACACAAGACCGGAGGGAAGTCCGGAGATTACAATTCAGCCAGCTTCCATCAAAAGACGAATTCACCCGGAAATGAAGATTCTCCTCCGCAAATCTCAAATTCTCAAAACACAACTCCTCTGGCATGACCCAACTCTTCTGCTTAAGGGGACCCTCCGTTCTTTTCGCACCATGGTCTTGCTGGCCATCCTACTTACTTTCGGTTGTCTAGTTTATCTCTGGCAATGGATGAACTTTCTTGAAAAAAGTTATGAGGTCCAGCGTCTTGAAAAAGATCATCAGCAAATGATTGTTCGACTAGAGATGCTCAGAGTAGAAGCCGATTATTTGAGCAGACCCCAACGCCTCGAGACAGTAGCCATCAATCAAATGCAGATGCGGCTCCCCAATCCCACCCAACTTTACCAAAGCGAAACTCTCTTTTCCGATGAAGTCTCGCACCCATAATCCAAAATTTTCACAATACACTTTCAATATCCGAGTTCTTTCGGTTGTTGTAGTGATTGCCAGTTGTTTGGTAGTTTTATTGGGTCGCATGTTCTACTTGCAGATTTTGCAAGCTGAGTACTTCTCAGAGCGCGCACGTCACCAACAACAGAGTAGGATCACCCTGGAACCTCGAAGGGGAACAATTACAGATCGCCAGGGCCGACGCCTCGCTGTTTCTGTTCCAGTACAATCCCTCTACGCAAGACCACAAAATATTGAATCTCCTTACACAGTTGCGACGCGTATTGCTCCCCTGCTTGATATTAATCGGGACAAACTTCTCAAAACACTCAGAACAAAGCGCTCTTTCGTCTGGCTGAAGCGTCAACTGCCACCTGAGGTTGCCCAAAAGATTAAGGCAATGGACTTCGAAGGGTTAGATTTTGTTGAAGAGCATAGGAGAGTCTATCCGAATGGTGAGATGGCTGGCGCTTTGTTAGGTTTTACAGGAGTGGATTCACAAGGATTGGAAGGGTTGGAGTACCAGTATCAAGACTTGATGGCTGGAGAACCTGAAGAAGTCGTCGTTGAGAGAGACGGAACTCGCAGAGTCATTCCACACACCTTGCCTCACGATCTGAAAGCTCAGAGGCACTCGATTCAACTGACACTTGACAACACCATTCAACATTACACCGAAGCTGCGCTGAAACGTGGAGTCGAGACTTCTCGGGCTGACCGCGGAGTAGCCATCGTCATGCACTCACAGACAGGAGCAGTGCTTTCAATGGCGACCTATCCCCAATTCGATCCAAATCGATACCGAGACTTCAACAGATCAACTTTTCTGAATCGTGCCGTCACCGTTGGCTATGAGCCTGGTTCTACGTTTAAAATTCTAACCATTGCTGCTGCTCTGGAAGAAAAGCTGATTACACCGGAGCAAGAATTTTTCTGTGAAAATGGCGCTTTTCGGTTCGCTGGGGAAGATTTCCATGACACCTCACCTCATGAAAATCTGAATATCGAACAGATCATTCAGAAATCCTCAAACATCTGTGCCATCAAAATTGGTACTTTGCTAAGCCCAGAGAAATTCTACGAATATATTCGCCGATTTGGATTTGGTTCACGACCAGAATCTGGACTTTCTGGTGAGGCTCTTGGACGGGTGCTGCCTCTACAACGCTGGACTCGAGTTGATCATGCCTCCATCTCCTTTGGTCATGGCATCTTAGTTTCTCCGCTCCAATTGATCAGTGCACTGAACGTTGTTGCTGCTGATGGAAAATGGCTTCATCCTTACATTGTAGACCATGCTTTCAGCGAGGAAGGAGAAATCATTCTGGAGACGCTTGATGAGGAAGGAAAAATCTCGCAGAAATTTGGAGCTCATGATCCAAAGCAGTTGATTTCTGCTGAAACTGCTCAAATGTTAAGGAAAATGATGATTAGCGTAACCAAGGAAGGGGGTACTGCTGTAGAAGCAGCGATCCCAGGTTACAACGTCGCTGGAAAGACTGGGACTTCTCAAGTTTTTGATGAAAAAACTGGGAGATACTCTAACCGAAAGCATATTGCATTTTTCAATGGCTATGTCCCGGCCGAACAGCCACTACTCACTGTGCTGGTTGTGATTGAACACCCACGGAGTTCTCCCTACGGTGGTAAAGTCGCAGGGCCTGTTTTTAAGGAAATCGTGAGTAGAACATTTCTGCACAACGACATCCTGCCGGAGATGAAAAAAGAAGTTGCTGAGGTTCTGGACAACCCCGAACAAGGATGATTGAAATTGAAAATTAGGCCTCGGGTCTGACTGCTCCCTAAATCTCTACAAATTTGTAGAAAATTATCGGTTACTTTCGGAGATGAGAAAGGGACAAAAAATTGCTTGTCTAGAAAATCACCAAAAAATTGAAGTTTTGCTCCATCAGTGCTTCATTATTATTAATACTTTTCGAGCATCCTAATTCTGTTTACAGAACAAACCCGCCTTGAAAAATGTCTAGACCGAATCCTCCTGCATCCTGTCGACAGTGCCGATTTTATCACATCACCTGGGATTCAAACGCGCCTTATGGTTGCCATAAGTTAGGATTCAAAACACGCTTGGAACCCTCTCAGTATGTTTTACAAGTTTCTGGTCAACCCTGTTTGAATTTCACTCCTAAAGCTAATCCTGAAAAGTGACACAGTGAGTTTGTGAATCGCTCAGCACTCCCAGCATTACTAGCAGAAAACAGCTGGCACCTCCTGCCATACCATCTACCCCTTCGAAATAAACTTACCACCAAACAAGAATCAGATTTCCTCCGTAAAGGTCTATTGTTGTTTTGGCAGAGCGAGGTTGGCATTGTCTACGGTGAGGTTGCTCCTTTACCAGGGCTTCATTCAGAAAGTTTAGATGAGGCCAAATTATTGGTACAGAATCACTTTCCACATTTCATCAAAGAGTTAGAAGCCAGCAATGATAGTTGGCTTGAATTGAATTATCCAAAGTCACTCGCTCCTTCAGTAAAATTTGGTTTTGAGATGCTAGCGTTTCATTATCAATTTCTGAAAGAAAAAACTTCTTTGGCCCAATTTTTAAAGCCTGAACCTAGCTTTCCTGTCTCATTAAACGGATTGCTGGACGGTTCCCTAGACGGTTTAGAAAGAGAAATTCAACGCTGTAAAATTGCAGGTTACAAGACCGTCAAAATAAAAGTAGGCCGTAGTGAACTGAAGGAAGATATCCAGAGAGTGCGATTAGTTCGGAGACAGTGGAATGATGTGGAAATTCGTCTTGACGCAAACCAAGCTTGGACACTGAAAGAGGCAAAAGAAATCTTATCCGCGCTGGCAGACTGTCATTTGGCTTACTGCGAAGAACCTCTGCAAAATCCTCAAGAACTGCCACAGCTTAAGAAATCTTGTGAGGTCAACTTAGCACTCGACGAGAGCTTGTGGAAAAATCCAGAGTTGGCGAAATCGATTCAAAACAACATTCATGCTTATATCCTCAAACCGGGAATTTTAGGAGGGTGGCAAGAGACCCTAAAGTGGATAAACTCAGCGAAGTCAACTGGGATCCTACCGGTGTTAAGTAGCAGTTTTGAAAGCGGCATCGGGCATCTGTGGATCGCATTACTCGCTTCTTGCTATGTATCAAAAGCACCTGCTGTTGGCCTTGATACAGCCTTCTGGTTTGAGAACGACTTGCTCAATCCATCCTTCACAAGCCGCACCCAAAATGGACGCTTGATCTTACCTCCAAAGTGGCCAGAATTTTTTGATCTCAATATGAAAGTATTGCAAGCTCCCGATTAAGTTATTCTGCTTATCCAACCTAGATGCTTCTCACAAATCAACTTAATCTTCTTTTTCAACTACAGTAACTTGTGCATTATTTTTTGAATTTTCTGAAGCTTAGAAGAATCATGAAGAAATTCAGGCTGAGTTTGATCGGAATCTTTTCTCTGGTCTTTTCGACTCCAGAAAGCAGGGCTGATTATATTCCTGCAGGCCCAGAATTACTGGAGCAAGTTCAGGCTGAGATTATCAATATAGACACGGCAGAACTAAAACGACGATTGGAACAAGATCCCAACCTAACACTGATTGATGTACGCAATCCAAATGAAATCAATCAATTTGGCGGAACCATTGACGCAGCACAAAATGTAATCCTTCCAAGAGGATGGTTGGAATTTCGAATTGGGGAGGTTCTTCGCTCTTACGATCAACCAGTCGTACTGTATTGTGGCATCAATCAACGCAGTCCTCTTGCAGCCAAGACACTGATGGACATGGGTTATTCAAATGTGAGTAACTACTCAGATGGTTTTTTTGCATGGCGTGATGCCAACTTGCCTGTGGATGCACCAGACTTTGCCCCATCATCCATGCTCTACAGACTGCCACAAAAAGTAACAGAAAATGTCTGGTCTGCTATCGGCGCGACCGCACCTCCCAGTTATGAGAATTCAGGACACAATAATAATCTTTCTTTCATTATCACTGAAGAAGGCGTTGTTGTGATGAACGCCAGTGACAACTATCTGTTAGCTAAAACGCTTCACGAAGAAATTAAAAAAATCACTGATCAGCCTGTCAAGTATGTAGTCCTTGAAAACGCCCAGGGGCATGCAATTTTGGGTAGTAATTATTGGCAAGAACAGGGCGCTAAGATTGTGGTTCATCGATTAGCGGCTGAAGTTATTGAAGATCATGGCGAAGACATCCTCAAGCGGATGCAAAATGGAAGAAGGGATAAGTCACTGGGCACTGAGCTAGTGGAGCCGGATATTATCTTTGAGAATGAGTGGATCATCAAACTGGGGAATGAGCAGATTGAAGCTCGTTATCTAGGTCCAGCCCATGGCCCTGGAGACATCGTCCTGTGGCTACCACAACAAGAACTCGTGATTACTGGAGACCTCGCATTTCATGAAAGATTGTTGCCTGTCTTTGAGGATACAGACACAGCGGGCTGGCTGGAAACCTGGAATAATCTGGAGTCTCTCGGTGCCAAGATTGTGATCCCAGGACACGGAGGACCTACCGATATTAGTGAGGTGCGCAAATATACACTGGATTATCTGGTCTACATGAGGCAGGAAATAGCCAAGATCCTTGAAGAAATGGGAGGCCTTGAAGAAGCGTATGAAATAGACCAGTCCGCCTTTGCCCAGTTGGATACTTTCCGTGAGTTGGCTCGAATAAACGCTGACCGAATCTTTCGTGCAATGGAGTTTGAATGACTAATGACAATCAAAAAGTTCGCTGGGGAGTTCTTGGAACCGCTAATTTTGGCAGAACGATCTTGCCAGCAATGCAACGTTGCCAATTTGCTGAAGTAAGTGCTGTTGCTTCTCGATCATTAGAAAGTGCAAAAGCTTATGCAAAGGAGTTAGCCATACCAAAGGCTTATGGCTCTTATGAGGAGATCTTGAGAGATCCTGAGGTAGATGCGATCTATATTCCTTTACCCAACCACATGCACATAGGTCCAGCCAAACTGGCTCTGGAAGCTGGCAAACATGTTCTTTGTGAAAAGCCTATTTCAGTGAACGCAGAAGATGCGCTGGAACTATTGGAATTTTCCAAAAAATTTCCGCGACTCAAAATTGCTGAAGCCTTCATGTACCGCTATCATCCGCAGTGGGTTCAAGCAAAAAAATGGGTCACCGAAGGAAAGATTGGGACATTGAGAATGGTTCAAGTCTTCTTTGCTTACTACAACGTGGATGCTAGCAATATTCGCAATCAGTCCGACGTTGGAGGTGGAGGCCTTTTAGACATTGGCTGTTATTGTGTATCCTCATCTCGCTGGATTTGTGGCAGAGAACCCGAGAGAGTGATTGGTCTTTTCGACAAAGATCCATCTTTTGGAACGGATCGCCTAGCTTCCGGGATTTTGGATTTTGGAAATGGTCTGCAAGCGAGTTTCACTTGTTCCACCCAAGTAGCTCCGTATCAGCGTATCAATATTTTAGGAACTCATGGTCGTGTTGAGATTGACATCCCATTCAATGCTCCACCAGATCGACCTTGCCGTGTCAGCCTGTATCCTGGAACCCATAGTGATCAGGGTCGATTTGAACCTGCTGAGTCAAAAGTCTTGGATATAGATATCTGTGATCAATACACCCTTCAGGGAGAGGCTATTTCCTTAGCAATTCTGAATGATGAACCGGTCCCCTATGGACTGGAAGATGCTGTCGGGAACATGCGCACCCTTCAAGCACTTCGTCAGAGTAACGAGTCCTCCGCATGGATAGCTCCCTAAGTATAGGCTATCTAGCTGATCACCCAGAGTGGGTTGAAGAATTAGCGAATCAGCATTGGGAAGAATGGCGAGATCTAGTATCTACGTGGGGTCGTCCTCAAGCCTCTGAAGAGCTTCGGGAACATACGAAAAACCGGCAAGGTATACCAACGACAATCGTTGCCTTTGACGAAAACCTATTGCTGGGCTCGGTCAGTTTAGAGGTGTATGACTACCAACAGATCCAACAATACAGTCCATGGCTCACTAGTCTGTGGGTAATGCCCTTTGCCCGACATCGGGGCTTGGGGACGTACCTGGTTCGAAGAATGGTTCACGAAGCCGCCTGCCTCAAAATTCCTCACCTGCATTTGCTAACTCTTGACCACACAACTTTTTACGCAAAACTGGGTTGGACTCTTTTGGAGCTTGGCTCTGTTGATGACCATCAAATCTCCATTATGAGCATCACTCCCAGACATCTCTCCGAAGAAGAACTGCGTTTCCATTGAATCTTCCTCACACTTATGTTGATCTGAAAAGAAAGCATTGCCTCTGGCTGGCATCCAGCCAAGGACATTATTTTCAGCTACGGAGATCATGGCAGAGAAGAAAACAGACAGCGGAATTATACTCATTGAGGAAGAGGCTGAGGCGACAGAGGTTGAATCAGCCCAGTCTTCTAAAAGTTCCATTATTCAGGACGATGGAGAAGTCACCAAAGAAGATAGTGGAATCATTATTGTCGATAAAGAAGCAAAAGGTGCAGAAGAAGATCCGCCACAATCTGCGGAAACATCCATCATTGTCGCCAGTGACCTCCTACCAACATCACTCATCATTGTTCCTCTTTTTGACCGTCCATTTTTTCCCAAAATGATGGTACCAATCCTCTTGAGCAATGAAGAATTGGTCAACAACATTCTCGAGAGTCTTAACGATAAGCAAAAATACGTAGGGTTGCTCTTCGCAGAGGAGACTGAGGGAGAAGGAGAATCATTCAAAGTACAACGATTCGCCAAGGTTGGTGTAGCTGGCAAAGTAATGCAAATCAACAGAAAGCCGGACGCACCTGCCCAACTTCTTGTTCAGTGCATGGAACGCTTTGAAGTGGTTGAACTATCAGAAACCTCTCTTCGAAGGGCCCGTGTTCGTTATTGGTATGATGATCCTACTAGCAATGATGAAGAGGTAAAGGCCTACTCAATTTCGATTATCAGCTGCATCAAGGAGCTGGTTCAGCTCAAGCCGCTTTTCCGAGAAGAACTTTCTTTACTGATGGGCAACATCAACCTGAAGGAACCCGGGACTCTTGCTGACTTCTCCTCTTCAATGACAACATCAAGCGGTGAGGAGTTACAGAAAATTCTGGGGACGCGTCCTTTGCTCGAGCGTGCCGAATTAGCGCTGATTCTTTTGAAGAAAGAGCTGGAAATCTCCAAAATCCAAGTGCAAATCAACAAACGGATTGAAGATCGACTCTCCACACAACAGCGTCAATTTTTTCTCAAGGAACAACTGAAGGAAATCAAGAAGGAGTTGGGCTTAAGTAAGGATGACAAGGAGAGTGAGGAAGAAAAGTTTCGTAAACGGATAGAAGCGCTCACCCTGACTGAGGAGGCATCCGAACGGATTGAGGAAGAGTTGGAAAAACTACGTCTGCTAGAACCAAGTTCGCCAGAATTCAATGTTACGAGAGCATATCTGGATTGGCTGACTGTCCTTCCTTGGGGCAAAACAACTGAGGATAATGAAGATATCGAACAGGCGGAGGAAATTCTGCAGGCAGATCACTATGGCCTAGAAGACGTAAAGGATCGAATTCTTGAACTGATCTCAGTTGGAATGATGAATGGGAATCTCTCAGGTACCATCATTCTATTAGTTGGCCCTCCTGGTGTCGGTAAAACTTCAATCGGCCAGTCCATTGCCCGTAGCCTGAATCGCGAATTTTACCGCTTCTCTGTTGGTGGGATGAGAGATGAAGCCGAAATCAAGGGACACCGCAGAACCTATATCGGAGCCCTGCCTGGGAAGTTTGTCCAAGCTCTGAAAGTTTGCAAAAGTTCAAACCCTGTCTTGATGCTTGATG
>WTIF01000129.1:8148-21366 GCA_011522845.1 Deltaproteobacteria bacterium | reverse complement strand
GTATACCGCAGGCCAACTCAACAACTTCAATACCTCTCTGAACTTCACCTTTGGCATCCTCAAAAGTTTTCCCATGCTCCTTAGTGATGGCTTCCGCCAACTTGTCATGATTTTGTTGAAGCAGTTCGAGGAAGCGAAACATGACTCGTGCTCGCCGTAGCGGAGCGGTTGTCCCCCATTTTTCTGCAGCTTGCTTTGCAGCTTGCACAGCTTGGTCTACTTCGGCAGAACTCGAAAGGGCTACTTCACCAGTAACCTCGCCCGTTGCAGGATTAGTGACGGGAAGCCTCTTTGCGTCAGCTGGGTAACACAGTTTCCCGGCGATGAAATTTTGGATCAATTGTGCAGACATCTGTATTTTTCTCTTTCAAATTAATCGGTTGTCGATGCTTATTGTTGAACGATCCACTCGTGTGCAGGATCGTTTTTGAATTTCCAGACTCGTTGGGGACCCGCCATAACATTTAGGTAATAGAGGTCATAGCCATGGGGTGCCCCAGCTGGATGATAACCCCTGGGAACCATCACTACATCGCCATCGTGTACCACCATGGTCTCATCCAAAGATCGGTCATCTGTGTAGACTCGCTGGAAAGCAAAGCCCTGGGGTGGTTGTAGTCGGTGGTAGTAGATTTCTTCCAATTGGGATTCACTCGGCATGTTGTCAGTGTCATGCTTGTGGGGCGGATAACTCGACCAAGATCCATTTGGTGTGATGACTTCTACAACCAATAGGCTATCTGCTGGTTCAGTCTGTGGAAGAATATCACAGACGTGGCGGGTATTGGTCCCCTTACCGCGTGTTTCGCGGCCCATTGTTTCCGGAAGGATCAATCGTGCAGAGTGATTTCCAAAGCCGGGTGCTCGGCAGACAGCTAATTCTAGATTGGTAGTAGCGGTGACGGTAAATTGATCGGAATGTGGAACATAAACAGCGTAGGGTGCCTTCTCTTCAAAGACACTCATCCTGTCGCCAAGATCATCCCAGGATTCTTTACTCGTTTTGACATCGGCGCGACCTGTGACCAATACAAGGCAGATTTCCTGAGTGCCAGTCTCTTGCTGTAATGTTTGTCCAGGCTCCAGATGATAAACATCAAAACCCACGTGCTTCCAATGGGCTCGTTCAGGAGTAATGCTCTGTACCAATCCGGTGTTATCAGGATTTTGATGGCGGCTGAGTAATGATTGCATATTCCTCTTATCGGCTTTCGTTGTTTCAAATAGTCAGTTTGTTTCAGGTTATCCTCAGCTGGAAACAGTCCCAGCAGCTTCCCACATTTCGAGAACAGCTACATAGTTCTTTTCAATGATGGAAGGAATCTCCTCAGGAGCCATGGAGCCACTAATGAACGATTCCCATGGCTTCCAGAAGATTGATCTCCCAATAGCGAATCCGCATGTGTGCGGAGTGGAGCGGAGCGTCTTGAACCAAGTTGGGAACGTTTCCAGGGGTGCATTTTTCCCAAGAACAATAATTCCTGCCTCTGAATCGTGGCGGTCTAGGGCATCCGTCACCTGCTGCCATTCCATCTTGGTATCAAGCGCCATTATTTTCCACCAGAACGGTGTGATTTGAGCTTCGTAGACTTCTTCAATAGCGGCCGCCATTGCAGTACCATCCTGGGAAAGATGTGCTGGCAGAATCAATTCGAGCATTAAGCGGCGGTCTAGCAATTGGCAGATTTCTTCGAGCCGTTTCAATTGAGTGAGCTGCCGTTCTTTCTCTCCAGCTGGAAGATCAGGGTGGTAATGCCAAAGTACCTTGACGAACCACTCAGACGGGCGACCTAATAAGTGTTCGTGCAATTCTTCTCCGCAAAGCCATTCAACTGGATAGGATCCAGCTCGCTCGATGGGAGCACCTACTGAGTAGGACGCATATGCAGAGTCCTGCAATATATCAGCACCATACTGCGGATCTACGAGTAGGGCCAATGGAAGATCTGGCCGTTCAGCAGCAACCTTCTTGAACCCTTCAAAGACCAAGCTCTTGAATTCTGTGATTCTACTTGTCGGTTGATTATGCTGTTTGCAGGAATCCTCAAATTGAGTGCGATGATCAAAAGCCAAAACCTGCAAAGGATAATTCCTTGGTTTCCCAAGAATGGTTCTTTGGTGCAAACGAAGTAAGCGCGGATTTGTTAGGATATTGGGATCGGAATCAAAATTTTCAATCAGATATTGAAGCTCCTCAAAGGAAGCCATTGAAGGTGCACAGCCATGTCGAGTGACGGTCAACGCTCCATTTGCGTTGCCCCAGAGGGCACAGGTCTCCAGTGTCTCTCCGCGCAGCCAACCTCGAAGGAAGCCGGAAGCAAAGGCATCTCCTGCACCAAGCACATTCAAAACTTTGATTGGAAAGGGTCGAGCTGTGCGGCTTTGTTGACTGCCAGGCTCAAAGACTTCACAGCCTTTTTCTCCTCTTTTCAAAACCACAGTGGCGTTTGATGAATCTCTGATCACCTGCAGCGCATCTTCCAGAGTCTCCGTCCCCCCTGCGATCATTACTTCTTCTTCCGTTCCAATGATTAGGTCCAAGTCCTTGAGCAGTGGCTGTAATTCCTTGGTTACCGCTTCGGAAGCAACAAATCGTGATTCCCCATCACCAGCTGCAGTCAGACCCCAAAGCACAGGCCGATAGTCAATATCAAGAATGACAGCACAGCCTTGCTCCTTGGCAGTTTTGACTGCTGCTTGAGTCGCTACTTTCATGGAAGGGCTTGAAAGACCAGTTCCTGTAAATAGCAATGCCTTGGCGTTGCGTAGGAAAGCAGGGTCAGCATCTTCTGGACGAATCTGCATATCTGCACAATTTTCCCGATAGAAAATCAGTGGAAATCGATCTGGCGGACTGACTCCTAACAGAACGAGGGCAGTGAGATGTTCTGAGGTGTCTCGAAGGAGAGTGGTGTCTACCCCTTCGTGGTGAAGTTGTTGACGCAGGAATTCCCCCATCGCATCAGTTCCGGTACAGGAGAACATGGCGGACTTCAAACCTAGCCGGGAGGTGCCCACTGATATGTTGCCAGCACATCCCCCCAGATATTTGCGGAAGCTCTGAGCGTTTTCTAAGGGGCTATGGATCTGCTCCGCATAGAGATCAACGGCCACACGGCCCATACAGACAAGATCAAAAGGACGACGTTCGTCCAGTGGTCGATTCGAAGAAGACATATTTTGGAGGTTTTCTTGGAGGAAAAGAGGAACTCAAGGTAGGGAATCAACGTCATTTCCCGGGAGGAAAAAGAAAACCTGTGACTACCTACCAAGAGCCCTTTCAGAATAGCTTTTTGGAAAATATTTTCACAAAATTATTTTTTTAGAATTTATTTGCCATTGGAGAACAAGTCAAATATATATGGCGAACTAAATTTATAAGATATTTGAATCTGATATTCTTGCAAACCTCCTTAAAGATTTTTTATTGATGGCAAATTCACCTCGACGAAGTCCGAATGAATTAAGAAGTGCACGTTGGTATGCTCCGGATGATCTTCGAAGCTTTGGCCATCGTTCACGAACAAAGCAGATGGGTTTTCATCGTGATGAATTCCTTGGAAAACCCGTGATCGCGATCATCAATCCCTGGAACGAGATGAATACCTGCCACACCCATTTCCCCCAGCGGGTGCAGGATATCAAGAGAGGAATTTATCAGGCTGGTGGATTTGCAGTGGAATTGCCCGTCATGTCGTTGGGAGAGCAACTCCTCAAGCCAACGGCAATGATGTACCGGAATCTGCTGGCAATGGAAGTTGAGGAGGTTTTGCGCGGTTACCCTGTGGATGGAGCGATTTTACTTGGTGGTTGTGATAAAACCACACCCGGTGTGCTGATGGGCGCACTAAGCATGAACCTTCCATTTGTATATGTGCCTGGTGGGGCGATGCTCCGCGGCAATTGGCGTGGTGAAACACTTGGTAGCGGAACCGATGTTTGGAAATACTGGGATCAGCGTCGTGCAGGTGAGCTTGATTCTGAAAGTTGGGAGGAAATTGAAGACGGAATTGCTCGTTCCCCGGGAACCTGCATGACAATGGGGACAGCAGCCACGATGATGTCATTGGCCGAAGCACTCGGCTTGAGTATGCCTGGTGCTTCCTCAATTCCGGCCGTTGATTCCAATCACAATCGAATGGCCTCCTGGAGTGGCCGCAGGGTTGTGGAGATGGTTTGGGAGGATCTGAAGCCGACAGATATTTTAACCGATGATTCGTTTGCCAACGCTATCATGGTGCAAATGGCCATTGGCGGTTCTACAAATGGAATCATCCATTTACTTGCTATGGCTCGAAGGGCTGGGATTTCCTTGGACTTAGAGCGCTTTGACAAAATTTCTCAGGGAATTCCACTGCTAGCTAATGTGAAGCCATCAGGCCAATACGTGATGGAGGACTTCTATTTTGCAGGGGGCTTGCGAGCTTTGATGCAGCAGCTGAAAGATCGCCTTAAATTGGATGCGCAGACCATCAATGGCCGTACACTTGGTGAGAATCTAAAAGGGGCTGAAATTTATCAGGATGATGTTATTCGTCCGTTAGATAACCCAGTGAATCCAGCTGGAGGAACTGCTGTCCTGAGAGGTTCGCTTGCCCCACAAGGTGCGGTGATTAAACCATCAGCGGCTGAAGAGAGATTGCTAAAGCATCGAGGCCCAGCTTTGGTCTTCAAAGATATTCGGGACCTAAAAGCTCGGGTGGACAGTGATGATCTTCCGGTGACCAAGGATTCCGTACTTGTGCTTCAAAACGCTGGGCCTGTAGGCGCTCCGGGAATGCCTGAATGGGGTCAGTTGCCTGTGCCAAAAAAACTTTTGAAACAGGGAATCAGAGACATCTTACGAATTTCAGACGCACGGATGAGTGGAACCAGTTATGGTGCCTGTATCTTACATGTAGCTCCAGAAGCAGCCCTAGGAGGACCCTTAGGACTTGTGAGAGACGGAGACATCATCGAATTGGATGTTTTTGAAAGACGATTGGAACTGTTGGTTGATCCCAATGAGTTGGAAAGACGTCGACAGGAATGGCAAGCTCCTGCAGCCAAACATCGCAGGGGTTATGCAGCTCTATATATTGAGCAAGTGACCCAGGCAGATGAAGGATGTGATTTCAAATTCTTGCAAGGTGCTCCCGGAGAAACAGCAGAACCAGATATTTTTTAAAAAAATCAGACTCTCCTCTTTGCAGATCGCAAAAGGAGTCAATCAACAATTATTGATGAAAAATTAATGACTTCGATTCGAGTTGGTATTGCTGGAACAAGTTGGTGGGCTGATGCGATGTACTTGCCTGCTCTTAAAGGAAATGTTGGTGCAGAAGTAGTTGCTGCCTGTGGAAGAAACCTCCAAAGAGCACAAGATTTTGCTCAGCGTTGGGGTATCCCAAATTACTACACAGATTACCAAACAATGTTGAACGAGGCAGAGTTGGATGCCGTGATTATTTCAACTGGCAATGACACTCACGCTCCGTTCACCTTGGCAGCCCTGGAAAAAGGGATTCCCGTTTTGTGTGAAAAACCACTCGGACTCAACTATGCGGAAGCTCTCAAGATGACAAAGCTTGCGGAGGAGACCAAGCTTGTCAACCTTGTGCCCTTTACGTATTCGTTCATGCCAACCGCTCGATACCTGAAGCATCTGATTGACGATGGCTTCATTGGAAAACCCTATCACTGTAACCTGCGCTACTACACAGGCTATCGTAGAAAAGCGGAGTACACTTGGCGTCTAAACGCTGCAGAAGCAGGATCTGGAGCATTGGGAGATATTGGTTCCCATTTCATCTATCTTGCTCAATGGATGATTGGTCCGGTTAGCGCGGTGAGTTGCCGTTTGGGTTCTCCTATTGATCGGTCGGCAACGATGCCAGATGGAAAGCCATTTGTTCCGACAGATGACACTGCGATGGTGATGCTGGAATTTGCGAATGGTGCCCAAGGGATGATTCATGCGACGACTGTGTGCTATGAGGATTCCCCCTTTGGCCAAACGCACCACATGGAATTCCATGGTTCCGAAGGGACTCTTTATTCCGTTACAGATTGGGATAAGATTCAGTCCGTCCGCGGAGCAAAGGATGGAGAAGGATTACCACATGAACTGCCTATTCCTGATGAGATTTGGGGCAAGGCGCGCAGAGACACCGTCCACAACACTTACCGAGATGTTTTTCGGCAAGAAGGCCACATGATTGGAGACTTTATCGAGGGGGTCCGTACCAGAAAAGCAGTTCGTCCCGATTTTGCTGCAGGAACCGAGGTTCAGCGTATACTTGATGCGGCGCTGATGAGTCATCAGCAGAATCGTCGTGTGTTGATTGAAGAAATAAATTGAAGAGTTGAATAGTCAACCTGTTGAGGGTTTCAAAATAACAAAATGATTTAGGAGAATTATGATTCGCTTTGCTTTACTTGGTGCTGGTCGAATTGGGCAGATGCATGCTGCCAATATTGCTGGCCATGAGAGGTGCAACTTGAGTTGGATTTATGATGTCCACACTCCATCTAGCGAAGCCCTGTGTACCAAAACTGGAGCCAAGGTTGCTCGAGATCCTGGTGAAATTTTTGACGATGCTCAAGTTGACGCGGTTTTTGTGGCCTCCTCCACTCCCACTCACGCAGATTTCATCGTTCGCTCTGTTGAGTCGGGGAAGGCAGTCCTATGTGAAAAGCCAATCGATCTAGATATTGCGAAGGTGGAAGAGTGCAGCAAAAAAATCAGCGGAGCAAAAACACTCATTCAAATTGGTTTTAATCGTCGATTTGACCCCGGACATGGACAGGTAGTGGAAGCAGTTCGAAACGGTGAAATTGGCGATTTAGAGCAAGTCATCATTAGCAGCCGAGACCCAGAACCTCCGCCAAAAGCCTACTACCTCGCTGCTGGGGGAATGTTGAGAGACATGACGATTCACGATTTTGATTTGGCTCGCTTTGCCTTGGGGGAAGAAGTTACACAAGTATCGGCCTTCACGAGCAATCTATTCGATAAGGTGGCCCAAGAAATTGGGGAAATCGACTCTGCGATGATCCTGATGAAAACAGCTTCTGGAAAGCTCTGCCATATCAATAACTCTCGCCACGCAACCTATGGCTATGATCAAAGACTTGAAGCGCATGGCAGCCTGGGCATGTTGCGTTCAGAAAATCGCCAACCAACCAATGTTGAACGCTTCAACGCAAATGGATCACATTGGCGAGATGCCTGTGAATTCTTTTTCATTGAGCGGTATCGTCAGGCCTATCTCCAACAATTAGAAGTCTTCATGGACACACTTGAGCAAGGTAAGGCTTCTTCAGTGTCGTTTGAGGATGGTCGGCGAGCACTGATTTTAGCAAATGCTGCATACCGTTCGGTTGAAACAGGGCAAGCAGTGACTGTCAATTATGAGAATCCTTTGGAGGAATTGTAATGAGCAATCCATCTCAGGAAATCGCTCAGAAACCAGTTTTTTTAGACCTGCGGAACATCAGTAAATCCTTTGGGGCCATTGAAGCTCTAAAGGGGATCAACATGCAATTGTTTGCTGGTGAGGTGGTAGGGCTGATGGGCGATAATGGTGCGGGAAAATCAACTCTAATCAAAATCTTGTCGGGGAACTATCAGCCCACGAATGGCGAATTGTATTTGCAGGGACACCCACAACAATTCAATCGGCCAGTCGATGCAAGAACACATGGAATTGAGGTTGTTTATCAGGATTTAGCGTTGTGTGATCACCTCACCGCTGCCCACAATGTTTTTTTGGGAAGAGAAAAGAAAAAATGGTTGGGGCCATTAAGAATTTTAGACAACAGGTTTATGTTTTCCAAGGCAGGCGAAATTTTTGCGATGCTGAAATCTGAGACACGCCCACGTGACTTAGTAAAGCAAATGTCTGGTGGTCAAAGACAAGCGGTTGCGATCGCACGCACTCAATTATCTTCGCCAGAACTTGTATTGATGGATGAACCTACAGCTGCAATTTCGGTTCGGCAGGTCAGCGAAGTCTTAGGATTGATCAAGCGTCTTCAGTCACAAGGTGTTGGGGTTCTCCTAATCAGTCATAGAATGCCAGACATATTCACGGTCTGTGATCGAGTAGTTGTGTTACGAAGAGGAGAGAAGGTTGCTGATAAGCATATATCAGACACTTCTCAGGATGAAGTTACAGGATTAATTACTGGTGCCGTAGAAAGCGCTTAATAGAAAAGGTAGTACAATGACTGATACAAGCCTGACAAAAGCTATTGATTCACAAACACATTCAGTTTGGCAACAGCTTTATCGTTCACAACCATTTTGGGTAACTATAGCTGCAATCGGTCTATGTGTAGTGCTATCTTGGGCTGGTACAGATTCACGTGGGGAACAGGTTTTTTTTACTGCTCAAAACTTCAATAATGTTGCTCTAAATTTTTCATTTATCGGCATTATTGCTATTGGTATGACAGCTGTTATAATTACTGCTGGTATTGATCTTTCTGTAGGCTCAGTTATGGGTTTGTCAGGGATCGCTACCGGACTAACTTTATCTAGTGGCTATGGAGTCGAGGCCGGGATTGCAGCCGGATTATTAACTGCTCTGGCTTGCGGGCTTGTTAACGGGTTTCTCATTAGTTATGTCGGTTTGTCACCTTTTGTTGTAACTCTCGGAATGCTAAGTATTTGTCGAAGTTTGGCTTTAGTAGTTTCCAACAACAAAATGTTTTATGAGTTTGGGCCTGATGAAGACATATTTGTAAGTATTGGTGGAGGGAGCTACTTTGGTATTGCTAATTCATTAGTCCTGATGTTGATTTTAACAATATTTTTAGGATTCATGCTCAATTATACTGCCTGGGGCCGACATTTATATGCCATAGGTAGTAACGAAAATGCAGCAACTATGACAGGAGTCCCTGTGAAAGCTGTAAAAATGTCTGCATATCTTTTCTGCAGTCTGACAGCAGGGATGTCAGCAATAATGATTGTTGGCTGGATGGGTTCTGTTACCAACGCTTTAGGAATGATCTATGAGCTTAGAGTTATTGCTTCTGCGGTTATTGGAGGTGCTGATTTGATGGGAGGAGTTGGCTCTGCTTATGGGGCATTGATTGGTTCTTTTTTAGTAGAACTCATTAGAAACGGTTTGTTGATGGCAGGGGTGGATCCCTATTGGCAGGGGACTTTTGTTGGCCTGTTCATCATCTTCGCGGTGGCCTTGGAAAAAATCCGAAGCCACCGATCTAGTTAACCTAATTTAAGGAGTCTGCCTATTGAATCACAATAGCGTGCGCGATTATTTACTGACGGTTAGTTTTTTCATAACAGGAGAATTTATATGAAAAAGTTTTTACTCGGAGCTTTGTTGCTACCGTTCAGCTTAACCACGATGGCTTTTGCTGGTGGACATGCAAAACTGACTTTTGCTCTTGTACCTAAGGCGATGAATAATCCCTTTTTTGATCTGGCCCGAGATGGCTGCAAAAAAGCTGAGGGTGAAATCGAAGGTATTGAATGTCTGTACATTGGCCCTGGCGAGCACACTGAACAAGAGCAGATCCAAATTGTACAAGACTTGATTTCGCGGAAGGTAGATGGAATTGCTGTAGCACCTTCTAATGCACCAGCAATGGGGAAAGCTCTCAAGCGAGCGAAAGAAGCAGGAATCAACGTGATCACCTGGGACTCTGATTTGTTGGCCAAAGATAAGGAGTTGCGAACTGCTTATGTTGGTACTAACAATTATGATATCGGAGTCAACTTGGCAAGGCTGACACGTAATCTGAAGCCACAGGGTGGGACGATTTGTATTCAATCTGGTGGGGCATCAGCTGCTAACCACAACGAGCGTATGCAGGGTATCCGTGATACACTAGCTGGTACGTCTGGAACAACACCTCCTGGCAATCGATTAACAGGTCAAAATGGCTGGACTGAACCAGATGGTTGTCCACTTTACACAAATGACGATTTCCCCCTTTCAGTGCAGCAAATGGCGGATATTTTCATAAAGTATCCAGACCTAACTGCTTACGTGCCAACTGGTGGCTTCCCCCACTTTGTTCCTAAGGCATTCAGACGAGTGGCAGGAGAAAATCAGGAGAGAATACGCACTAAGCAAACAGCTGTAGTTGTTGCTGATACTTTACCAATGCAGATGGAAATCTTGAAGGATGGTCTTACACATGGTTTGGTTGGGCAACAACCTTACATGATGGGTTACAAGGCCATGTATGTTCTTAAAGATCTGGCTGATGGGAAATCAGTAGAGGATCCAATCTACACAGGTCTTGATGTTTGCCCATTTGAGGCTGCTTGGAGCTGTCTCTCCGGTGGGGGTTGATTTCTAGTTTCTAGTCATTAATTTTCACTTTCCTTTGCTGCATGGGATCCCTGATCCTGTGCAGTCTTCCCTCCAGCACGAAATTCAAAATGGCCTCACAAAGTCTTAACGGAAAAGTCGCTGTCGTTACAGGCTCCACTCAAGGACTAGGATTATCCATCGCCAAGCTTTTTGCTGAAGAGCAAGCTGCAGGCTTAGTAATCTGCGGAAGAAATAACCAAAATGGTGATAAAGCTGCTGCTTCACTGACCGAAAAAGGGGTCCCAACTCATTATGTTCAAGCAGATTTGACCAGAGTAGAGGACTGTCGAAAAGTTGTTCGCAAGGCAGATGAAGCTTTTGGGCGGGTTGATGTGCTGGTGAATAGTGCTGCCATTACGGACCGTGGATCAATATTGAATACATCGGAAGATTTGTTTGACAGAATGTTTGCGATCAATACAAGGGCTCCTTTCTTCCTGATCCAAGAAGCAGCCAACATAATGATTCGAGAAAAGATCGAAGGCGCGATTGTCAATATCCAAAGTATGTCTGCACACGGAGGCCAACCATTCATTGCAGCGTATTGCGCTTCGAAAGGTGCCTTGTCAGTTATCACAAAGAATTCAGCCTTCAGCCTGATGAGAAATAAGATTCGGGTGAATGCATTGAATATTGGCTGGATGGACACTCCTGCCGAAGACAAAATTCAACGGGAGTTCCATAATGCAGATCCAAATTGGTTGAAGACGGCAGAAGAGGGGCAACCTTTTGGGCGATTGCTGAAGACCGACGAAGTGGCACGTGCAGTATTGTTTCTAGCCTCCGCAGATTCTGGGATGATGACTGGATCGGTTGTCGACTTTGATCAATCTGTTCTTGGTTGCTACGACAGTCCGCCCCAACCTGCACAGAGCCTCTAGTGAGTTATAGCTTAATTTTCTTCTATGACGATTAAGATTTTGAGATTCAGCCAAATCAATTATTTAGCTTCTCAAGGTCAGTGTTGGGGTCAGTTGCAAAGCAAAACTACTTTTAGAGAAAGACCATATTAATGGGACAACTGCTAACAAAGAAAAGAATTGGTAAAACAAATCTGATGGTGTCATCGCTCTGCTTTGGAACCTCTGGACTGGGAAATATGCCGGATACTTACGGCTATGAGGTGGATGATAAACGAGCAAGAGATACGCTCAATACCATTTTTGATGGCCCTGTGAATTTTCTTGATACCTCGAACAATTATGGATTTGGTAGGTCTGAAGAAAGAATCGGGGATGCACTCAGGGAGCGAGGGGGCCTACCTGAGGGCTTTGTGATATCTACCAAGCTTGACCGTGATATGGACAGCGGTTCTTTCGATGCTTCACGAGCTAGAAAATCACTGGAAGAAAGCTTGAAACGGCTTGGTGTGGAGAAGGTTCAAGTGCTTCACCTTCATGATCCGGAACATGCCAGTGATTTGAAGGAAATCACTCGTTCTGGAGGTGCTTTGGATGAGTTGTTTAAAATCAAGGAAGAGGGTTTGGCTGATGCAGTTGGGTTGGCAATGGGAAAACTTGATCTCATGGAATCAATCCTTTGGGATTGGCCCTTTGATGCCCTGATGAATCACAATCGATGGAATGTTATAAATCGATCTGCCGACAGTTTATTCACAAAAGCCCATGAACGAGGTATCGCTATTCTAAATGCAGCGCCATACGCTTCAGGAGTGCTCGCCAAAGGTAGTGATGTCATGCCTAGAATCGCTTATCAACAAGCAACAACTGACGCTTTAGAGCCTGTTAGGGCGCTAGAGATGATTTGCGCTAAGCATAACGTTCCACTTGGTGCGCTCGCCTTACAGTTTTCTACCCGAGATCCCAGAATAACGTCCACAGCCGCAGGAGTGACAAAACCTGAAAGAGTTCAACAGACAATTGATTGGGCTACAGCAGAATTGCCCGATGAACTCTGGGAAGAAATTGAAAATATCAATTTCTCATCGGAGGATCCAGAGGCCAATCGGGAGTACAAACCAGGATGATTCTTGGAACAGCTATTTGTTTAGGTGCTGCCGAAGAGTGGCGAGCTGAACACAATTAACAAAGACCTCCATTGCTGCAGAGAGATCCGCAAGAGGTGGAAATGTTGGAGAAAGTCTGATGTTTTTATCCTCTGGATCAACGCCATACGGGAAAGTCGATCCAGCTGGGGTCAATTTCACCCCAGCCTCACCAGCCAGTCTAACGATTTCCTTGGCATGTCCAGGTAGAGAGTCAAAGGAAATAAAATAACCCCCCTCGGGACGAATCCAAGTTCCCATTTCCAGCCCTGAAAAAGATTCCTTCAACTTATCAAGAACCAACTCAAACTTTGGTCGCGTGATTTCAGCGTGTCGTAACATGTGCTTCTTGGTTGCCGCCAGGTCAGGTAACAGCCGAGCATGGCGCAATTGATTCACCTTATCAGGCCCGATTGTCCAACAGGCCATTTGTTCAAGAAAGTAATCCAAGTTGGATTTGGATCCTCCCAGGAAAGAAATTCCAGCGCCTGCCAAAGTGACTTTTGAGGTTGAACCCATCATGAAGACGCTGTCTTCGGTGCCTTGAAGACGACAAAGTTCCATCAAGTTTGTTAGTTCTGTAGCGTGTGGATGGTGATCGTGCACTGCGTATGCGTTATCCCACATAATTCGAAAGTCTGGTGCTGCTTGATTGCCCAGTCGAGCAAATCGGTCGACAACCTCTGCACTATAAATATTACCAGTGGGGTTTGAGTATTTAGGGACACACCAAATTCCTTTCACTTGTGGGCGCCTGACTTGGGCTTCCACCATCTCCATGTCCGGTCCGTCCTCGTTCATTGGGATATTTACCATCTTGATGCCCAATTTTTCACAAATCCCAAAATGTCGATCATATCCCGGAACCACTGCCAAAAA
>WTIF01000129.1:5429-8048 GCA_011522845.1 Deltaproteobacteria bacterium | reverse complement strand
TCGTCTGCGAGATCAAGCTGCTCCATAGCTGGCTTCCCTCTAGTGAGATCCAACTTTAAGCCAGCTTTGACAAATTCTTGGTGCTTGTCAGCTAACTCTTGTTCCCAGGCTTTAATTTTTTCTAAAGGTTCGTTCTTCCAATGCAAGGCTACCTCAATATGATGGAGGATCGTGATAGTGGTGAATTAATTTGGCTTCTGGTGCTAAGTTGCTGATGGTCAATGAAACCGGACCAAAATTCAAAGCAATGAAGTAATTTGACTCTGAAAATCTACAAAAATACTGAGATTCTTCAAGAAATGAATCAACGGTGATGAATGGGGTCAATCCTCTTGACTGCGTCTCAGGAGTAATCCTAGTCCAACGTCAAGTAGTACCCAGCCAAGCAAAGCCCAGCGAAAAATTTCGGCAATATGCAGCCAGGGCCCTGCATGCTCAGGTACTGGAATAGTTACTGTTTTGGCGACAGATTGATCCCATTCTCCAGTCTGCAGCACTACTCCCCTGTCATCTGCTATCACAGAGTAGCCAGAGTTACTAACTCGGACTAGAGGCAACCCCATCTCTGCACTGCGAAATTGGGCCAGGGCTTTATGCCAAGCCGCCATGGAGGATGGGAACCAGCCATCATTTACAGGATTCCAAACAACACGAACTCCGGATTCTAGAGCTTTCTTTAAAATTGTTTCAAATCCGATGTCATAGCAGATGGCTGCCAAAATTGAACTTCCGTCAACCCCGGGAAACAGGTTGAGTTCATCACCAGGCAAGTAACGACGAGCATTTGGAAGCCAATCTCTTAGAAAAGGGAAGCTTTCTCCACCTGGTAAGTATTCCCCAAAAGGCACCAACTTTTGTTTTGTTTGTGAGGCTAGTACAATGCCAGTTGAGCCAATCATTTGAGCGACATTATAGTAAGCGAATTGCTCACCCAGAATCACTTTTGGATTATCAACGGCGCTGGAAACCATGAAAAGAGGACGTTGCCACTTTACAACCGCCTGTCTGATCTGTTGCCGTTGTTCCACCTGATCCACCCAAGATAGTGGAAATGGGACCTCAGGCCAGAAAACTGCTTCGATTTTTGGGTCATCCTGAATCAGTTCAGCGCTTTGTTTCAGAAGATGTTGCAATTGATCTTTTGTGACACCGTTTTGACCATTTGGAATCGATTTGAAGTTAGGTTGAACCCAGCCAATCTTTAACTCTTTGTGGGGTTCATTATTCTTGCGGTACAATTCATAACTACCCCAACCGACAATGATTGCAGGAATGAGAGCGATCAAAAGTAGATGATTTTTCAACCTCCGATAGTCATGCTTAAATCGTAAAAAACTATGCACAATCAACCAATTGACCCAGACTAACAGTAGATGCAGGGTTGGGGTTCCTCCCCAATGAACAATCTGAAGCCATACGGCTTGTTGGCTGAGAGCGTGGACTGGAAAAACTGGCGCCAGAGAAGGAATCCACTCGGTCAAGCCAACCCACAAGAATGCGGTACGCAGCGCACCAGCTGGTTTTTCAATCCAATTCAGCCTTGTGATTAGAAGCCCGAAAACTAAATAGGGAATTCCAGCGAGGACACAAAGAGACAGCCAAAAAATGATCGAGACCCACCATGGCATACCCGGTTGATGGGTCAGCGTGGTGTGTAGACCCCATGTTTGACTAATCCAGAGAATTGTTCCAAAACATCCACCTAGCCAAGTCCCTTGCTTGGCTGTTGCTCCGTACAATGCAACGCCCAAGGGGACCAAAGAAACCCAGATCAAAAAAGATGAGCCACTCCAGTTGAGTGCAGGAGAACAGATAGAGAGGAGTCCAGTTGATCCTAAGGCAAGGATCGTTCGGTTTTGAGGAAGGGTGGCTGTGGGCAGCGGCAAGTTGTCTTATTGCAGAGCGGCCTGACGGACCCAATCTTTTGGTTCCTGCTGAATCAAAAGGTCGAATTCGTCGGGGCTGATTGTGCGAATTGCTCTCGCAACGATTAAACGCAATTCAGGATCGGGGTGATCGTGGAATTGCCAGGCCAGGTCACGAACTGCCTGAGGTTGGTTAGCTGAAAATGCTGAGGCATAGGCTTTCAGTCCGTGGCGCAGCAACAGAGGTGGTGCCGTTGGTTGAAGCAATGATTCCAAGAAATCGGAAACCTCTGGTGTTGGATAGTATTCTAGGACTCTAAGCGCACGAAATCGGTAGTAGTTGGGAAGGTAATCGTCTTGTATAATACTAAGTAAGTGGGGAATCTCTTCCTCACCCAGAGTTGCGAAGGATTTGGGTGGGCTCCAGTGGCGTCCTTCCAGACTTTCCTTCACTTGGTTGTAGGAAACTTCAGCCTTGATAGGAAAGACCAAGACGAACGCCCAAATGATGAGGGCTAGCGATTTAGAAAAACTTCTCATGATTTCTCTTTCTTTGGTGCTTTAAACAGAGTTACTTTCGTTTGTTCACCTTGGGGAGCAGCCCGAATAAGAGTATCTTTTCCTACCATCACTTCCACAACACATTTTGTGCTTTCACTGTAAGAGCCTGCTTTGTCCCGGATGCTAGTAAGTGATCGAACCAGGCGATTCCGATTGCTGCGCCACTCGCTGAGTGTCGGATCGTCCATCAGCA
>WTIF01000129.1:0-5329 GCA_011522845.1 Deltaproteobacteria bacterium | reverse complement strand
TAGGTGTTGATGATAGCAATTGTGATCAACAGGAGAAGTATAATTCCTGCAATGGCAAGCATTCTCTCCAGTTTCATTCCATCCCCTATTTGCGGCTACAGTAGCCATGCTTCAATTCGTAAGTTCCAACCCTAATAAAGCTCGTGAGCTTGAGGAAATTCTGCAAATTTCCATCCAAATGAAACCGCTGGAACTGATGGAGATTCAGACAGATGATCTCACAGATTTAGTGGCTCACAAAGCTAGAAACGCTTTTCAATTAAGCCCATCTCCACTGCTTGTCGAAGATACTTCCCTATATTTTGAGCAGTGGGGGAATCTACCTGGACCACTCATCAAGTGGTTCATAAAGAGTCTCACTCTTGAAAAATTGGTGGAATTATTGTCTCAGGGAGAAAACCACAAGGCTCGCGCAGTGTGCATTTTAGCCTTCACCTCTGATGGAGAAAAAGTCCATTGCTTTGAGGGAGAAGTCCTAGGTGAGATTGTTGCCCCAAGAGGTAATCATGGATTCGGATGGGATCCAATTTTTCAGCCTAATGGCAGTCAAAAAACTTTTGGCGAGATGACTCCCACAGAAAAACAACGCTTCTCTATGCGTGAAAGGGCGGCACATGCGTTTAAGCAGTCCGCAATAGCGCAGGCAGTGCAAAATTGACATTTTCGTCAACAAGCCTCAACTCTCTCAGACTATGTTGAGGAGCTAACCTACACAGCTTTGCAACGATGCTTTGTACGACGTCCTCGGGAGCGGATGCCCCCGCAGTAATGCCAATGGAATTTACCCCCTCTACATCGGCCCTCTCAATCTCAGAAGCTTCCTCAACTCTGCGAGCTGCAGTACCCTGGGCCCTGGCAACCTCCACCAACCTCAGTGTATTGGAACTATTGGAGGCCCCAACGACTAGAATTCTCTCTACCTGTGAAGCCAACTCTTTGACAGCATTTTGACGATTTTGAGTCGCGTAACAAATGTCGTCTTTTGGGGGACCTTCTATGCTTGGGAAGCGTTGCTTTAAGGTCTTTATAATTTCAGAGGTGTCATCCAGTGAGAGGGTAGTCTGTGTCAAGTAGGCCACTTGATTTGGATCAGAAAGTTGAACTTTTTCAGCATCTTGGACAGTTTCAACGACGATCATTCGCTCTGGGGCTTCCCCCATTGTCCCCTGAACCTCGACATGGTCGGCATGGCCTATGAGCAGAATAGTAAAGTCTTTGCGGCGGTAACGCTGCGCCTCTCCATGTACCTTAGTTACAAGTGGGCAGGTCGCGTCAACTACTTCCAAACTTTGTTCTTGGGCTTGCTTTCGTACTGCTGGGGATACTCCGTGAGCAGAGAAAATGGCATGGGCACCTTTGGGAATTTCCTCAATTTCTTCAACAAAGATTACCCCTTGAGCTTGTAGGCGTTGTACAACTTGCCGATTGTGCACAATTTCATGGCGGACGTAGATAGGTGGCCCCCACTTTTGGAGGGCCTTTTCCACAATTAGAATGGCCCGATCAACTCCCGCACAGAAACCGCGAGGACTGGCGAGCACAATTTCCAACTTTTTTTCATTCATTGAATCAGAATTGTAAAAAGGTCTAGGAGGAATATGTCATCACTTTTAGTTTTTTTGTGATTAATGTGCTTCTAGCCAATTGTCCCCCAAACCGATTTCTACGACAAGTGGGACTTCCAAGACAATGACATTTTCCATCTCTTCTTTGATGATTGTACTGGCTTTTTGGATTTCTGCCTCAGGCACATCAAAGACTAATTCATCGTGAACCGAGAGAACCATTCGAGTATCCATTGCTTCTGAACGGAGTCTTCGTATTACAGAAATCATGGCAAGCTTAATTATCTCGGCTGCACTCCCCTGAATTGGTGTATTGATCGCCGCACCTTCAGCAAGACGCTTTGATAATCCTTTACCGTTTATGTCTGGAATCAGCCGTCGACGTCCTAGAAGAGTGCTTGCATAACCCTCTTTTCGGGCTTTTTCGAGAAAATGTTCCTGCAGAGCATGGATGGTGCTGTAGCGTTGAAAATAAGCTTCAATAAATCGCTTTGCTTCTGCTTTGGAAGTTTGGGTTACAATGGACAGCCGTTCTGGTCCCATTCGATAGATTAGCCCAAAATTGACCTCCTTAGCCTTCGATCTCTGTTCTCT
Organism: Deltaproteobacteria bacterium; assembly: GCA_011522845.1. Classification (GTDB taxonomy): domain Bacteria; phylum SAR324; class SAR324; order SAR324; family NAC60-12; genus JCVI-SCAAA005. Next base: position 3,170 of record WTIF01000129.1, on the reverse strand, counting down.
CGTCACCTCTTCAGGCTCAACTTGGAAAATCGTAGCAGCTGTTAACGCGTGGATATCTCGTTCATGTCTGTAGGCATCTAAAAATGTAGGATCTTTTGAATAATGTGCGGCAACACGAAGTTCGATTTGGCTGTAATCTGCTGCTAGCAGTTGATTGCCAGGTTTAGAAGGCAAGAACACCTTACGAATGCGGCGCCCTTCGGCACTTCGAACAGGAATGTTTTGTAGATTTGGATTGTCGGACGATAGTCGGCCTGTTGCAGTGGAAACTTGGTGAAAAGTTGAGTGAATTCTTTTTGTTCTTGGGTGAACGTAAGTCGGTAATTGATCGATGTAGGTGTTTTTGAGTTTGTTCAAAGCACGGTAGTCCAGAATGATTCTGGGAAGGGGGTATTCACTCATTTTCTCCAAAGTTTCTTCATCCGTGGAGAGTCCCATTCCAAGTTTGATTTTTTTGGGTTTGATGCCACAGGCTTCGTGCAATTTGAATTTTTCATATAGAACTTCCTGGAGCTCTACCACAGAGTTTAAATTGAACTCTTTGTCTGCAATGCTGTGAACTTTGGATCTTAAGTCGTTCAATCTTTTATCAAATTCTTGGGAGATTTCTGATAATTGCTCGGTGTTTACTCGGATGCCTTCGTATTCCATGGCGGCAATACAGTGGGCGAGTGGCAACTCCAGATATTCAAATAAATCCGCTAATTGATTCTGCTTTAAATGCTTTGATAAGCTCTCCCAGACTTGCAAAGTAGCTGCTGCTCGTTCTCCAAAATACTGCCCTCGTTCCGGATCAGGTTCAGTCAGCATCGAAAGCTGTGCGGAAGAGTTGCTTGGAAGCTGTTGAGTGAGTTTTTTCTGAAGACGCCGCTGAACAAGGAAATCTAATTCGAAACGTTTCTCCAAAGAATCTGTCAGATGAGCAGCAATCATTAAATCACCGATAATGCCCTGAACTGAAATATCCTGATTCTGGCAAAGTTGGCAAATCTGTTTGAAATCACCAACTACTTTTGGGACAGTGGCATCTTCGAGAAGCTCTTTAAGTTGTTTGGGAATGGTCTCTCCAAATGGCCAGTAGATGGCTTGTTTACCCTGTGCGCATAGTGCTATTCCATTCCACTGTACATCATGATGATTGGTAAAAGTTGCATCAGCAACCATCGCCAGAGGTTTGTCCTGCGTGATTGAGACAGAGGCAAGCCAGTCCTGCCAAGAATTCTCCCCAATGATTTCTGTTTCAACATTCATTGGTTCCAGGGCAGCAGGATTTTCCTGTTCGGAGTGAGTTTGTGGACTTGGTTTTTCGAGATGCTTAGCTGGACTGGTTTTGGAAGCTGCCGTCAGGCGCTTCAAGAGGGTGTTGAATTCAAGTTCTTCCAGAATTTGATGAAATTCGACATTATCGGAAAGTTTCATTTCACTGGGCTTCAAGTCCTCGAGTTTAATACTCAAGGGTACTTCTCTGAAAATTGTCACCAATTCTCGTGAAAGAAAGGCAGCCTCGCGATCAGTTTCCAATTTTGTACGAAGGGAAGCACTTTTGATGTTAGCTAAGTTCTCGTAGACCTGAGGAATGGATCCAAATTCTTGAATTAGTTTAATAGCAGTCTTCTCACCCACTCCTTTCACACCAGGAATGTTATCGGAGCTATCGCCCATGAGCCCTAATACTTCGATGACTTGCTCTGGCGTGCATCCAAATTTGTCGAAAACCCCAGCTTTGCCGACCCGATCACCATTGTGATTGAGTAAGGTGATTTTGTCGGTGATTAACTGCATGTAGTCTTTGTCACTGGTGACCATGACACCTTCCAAATCTGCATTGGAGCACCAGTTCATCAAGGTGCCGATGATGTCATCAGCTTCGTAACCAGGGAGGATCAGATAGGGTAAATGTAAGGCTTCAACGAGTCTTGGTAGATAAGGCAGTTGCTCAACCAAATCTTCTGGCATTTTTTCACGGGTAGCCTTGTAGGTCGGAAATCTCTCGTGTCGGAATGTTGGTTCGCTTGAATCAGAAGCAACCGCTAAGTATTGAGGTTTGTCTTCCTCTAGTATTTTCAGTATTTGCTGAATCACTCCCCTCAATCCGCTTGTATTGAGACCTCTTGAGTTAATCAAGGGGTTCCGAATCATCGCAAAATAACTACGGTAGAATAATGCCATCGAGTCAATGGCGAAGAGGCGTGATGGTGCTGACATCTTTTATGCTTAAATAATAGCGGAGATGTGAATCAGTTTTGACGATTCGAGTTCAACTCCTTCAAAAGTGCGTATTTGAGGAATGTGTAGAAAAATGTACTAAAGCCGGCAATCAGTCCCGGAAACCCGTCTCTGAATCCTTGTCTAAGAAAATATAGACGAATGAAAGCAACAAGAGGATTGAGGAATAGATTCCAGTAGTGGAATTTCTTGTTTCTTAAAAAATAGTCTTCTGCAGAAAGCTTCGCATAATTCAGAGTTTTCTCGAAGTGATGGTTTATATTTCGATAGGAATAATGAATGAGAGGTGACTCAAGTGTAAAGATTGAAACCCCAGAACTCTTCAAAACCAGATCCTCATGAACAATTTCTCCTACCCATTCTGGATTAGAACCACGATTGACCAGTCGTGTTTTAACATCTGGGTACCATGCATAATTCAAAAGGCGGCCTAGGTAGAAGGTTTTGCGTTTTAAAGCAAAGGCTTTTGTCGGATCTGATGAACGGACTACTAATTCGATTTCTCTTGAAAGCTCTCTAGACAGTTCTTCGTCAGCATCAAGAAAAAGTACCCAATTCCCTGAGGTGATAGTTAGGGCATGGTTTTTTTGCTTTGAATAACCTAGCCAGTTTTGAACAGCAAATTTGGCCCCTGATTCTTTTGCAATTGACTCGGTTCGATCTGTTGAACCTGAATCCAAAACCAAAACTTCGATTTCTAAATTAGACTCTTTAAGTTCTTGTAGACTTTGAAGTGTTCTGGATAAATTTTTCTCTTCATTTAAAGTGATTATGATAACACTTAAATGCATTTTTGGCAGGATTTAGAGGGCAAAGGATTAAATGAGATAGAGCCAGTTATGGCGTTTGGTTTCACCCAGATAGACAGACTAGACCGCTGAAGAAAAATAGCCCAAACAAATCTTTTCAAGTAAATTCTGGAAAAGAGGCCTTACGTGTTGTTG
>WTIF01000212.1 GCA_011522845.1 Deltaproteobacteria bacterium | reverse complement strand
ATGCTATGCTTGACGGATGGTTTTTGATTCAAGCTTCACCACTTCTAACTGCTGCTAGCGGTGACGAATATAAAACTAGTTTTTTCCAAAATGAATTTATTTTTGAAAAAAAGGTATTAGGAAATGATTGATACTCTTAATTTACTTACAACATCTCAAATGGCTGAATTTGCAGCTAAAGGCTGTTTGCGATTTGACGGACTAATTGACAGTGATCTTAATCAAGAATTTCTGGATTTGTTTGCTGAAGACATTGGTTCTGATGATAGGTATGTCAATAAGGTTATTCCAAACTGTAAACCAGGCACCTATGTATCGCAAGCATTCCCCCAAGACCATCCTCTTAGTAAGATTTTGGCTCAACCTGTTGTTGCAGGAACCCTGAAAAGCCTAATAGGAACTAATCCAATTTTTGACCATCATCATGTCCACATGACTTTCCCAAATAGAAGTCGTGTACAAACCAATCATCAGGATTCAACGATTGATTTGAGGTCAAAAAATTTCGACATTCAGATGATTTACTTCCCCCACGAAGTAAACGATAAAATGGGCGGAACACGCTATATTCCAGGGACTCATCTCAGAACTGTCCACGAGTCCCAGATTGCTCGATATCAAAATATTCGTGGCCAGATCCGTGTAGCTTGCCCTGCTGGCACCATCATCTTTTTCCATCACGGAATTTGGCATGGTGGTGGGAAAAACACGAGTGATGTCCCAAGAATCATGTATAAGCTTCGACTTCAGCCATCAGGATCCCAATCGCTTCAGTGGGATACCAGTGACCTAACTGAGGAGAGAATTAAGAGTTGGCAAAGGCCGATTTTTCACGCCTTTGGGAAACGTGAAGAGGATGATGTGCCCTCTACACTTATGTCTCATGAGCCATGGTTCGACAATACTGGCCGGCTTGAGTATATGAATAGAATTCGTTTTTGGCGAACACTACTTAATGATGCGGAAATTGACATAGATTATTGGTTGACACGAGTAGAGAATGAACCAGAAAGCACGAATCATTAATGTGTCTCGTGTTCAATCCCTGTTGTATTAGAAACCAATAGTATAGCAAAAAACTGCAGCTTCGAAGTTTATGTTTATGGAAAATTCAGTTTTGTTGAATTCAATTCAAATGGCCGAATTTGCAGCCAGAGGATGTCTCCGCTTTGATGGTTTAATTGATGAATCATTGAATAGAGAGTTTCTAGATTTGTTTCCTGTCAACATTGGAGCAAATGATAAGTATGTCAATAAGCTTATTCCTAATTGTAAACCGGGAAAGCTTTTGTCAAGTTCATTTCCTGTCAACCATCCAATCAGTAAAGTTCTTGACAACCCAACTGTAGCAGGAGCCCTCAAAAGCCTGATGGGAACTAATCCCATTTTTGATCATCATCATGTACACCTGACCTTCCCAAACAGAAGTCGCGTACAAACCAATCATCAGGATTCGACGATTGATTTGAGGTCGAAAAATTTTGATATTCAAATCATCTATTTCCCTCATGAGGTGACGGCAGAAATGGGTGGAACTCGCTATGTTCCTGGAACGCATCTGCGCACCATTCATCAATCTCAGATTGCTCGATACCAAAATATTCGTGGTCAGGTCCGTGTAGTATGCCCTGCTGGCACCATTATTTTTTTTCATCATGGCATTTGGCATGGTGGTGGGAAAAACACGAGTGATGTCCCAAGAATCATGTACAAACTTCGAATACAACCATCTGGATCTCAATCTCTCCAATGGGATACTACTGATATCAACAAGGAAAGAATATTGAATTGGCAAAGACCTAAATTAAGTGTTTTTGATAATGCTGGTTCCGATGAAATTCCCAATATTCTCATGTCTTCTGAACCTTGGTTTGATAACTCTGGTCGACTTGAATACATGAATAGAATTCGTTTTTGGCGAATGTTGTTGAACGATCCTGAGATTGATATTGATTACTGGTTGACCAGAGTTGAGAACGAACCAGCTCGACAACATCCAACACATGCTTGAGACATTGCAGGCAACCTGGGAGCAGTAAATATCCTGTCAAATAAGGATAATGTTCGAAAAAAGCTTTGATTCAGTCTCAATAACATTTCTCCATCCAGATGCATCGATGTAGATCAGATATTCTGGAGTTAATTCCGGCAGATCAAGCACAACTTGTGGAATGGCTAGCTGTCCCACATCAATCGGCATATGCCATTCGTAAGCTGAAACAACTTGGATCTCGTGCAGTGCCTTCTCTGAGGCATGGCCTACAGCATCCAGAACATTTGGTCCGAGTCGGTTGTTGCATAGTGCTGGACCATGTCTATGATGATTCTTGCCTACCTGGCTTGATTGAAAACCTGAACCACCCCCACCCAGATGTGCGTACGTGGGCACTGCATGCGCTGGCCTGTGATCGCTGCAAAAAAGGAGTGTGCAGACCTGCTGAAAACCTGATCCTTGACCCAGCAATTCGACTTCTTCTCTATGATCCCGAACGTAAAGTGCGGCAAATGGCTGCAGGAATGCTAGGCCCAAGTGTTCATCGTAGCCCTGATGTGTTGCGTGCACTTCAGCAAGCACACCGAAGTGATAACCATCCTGCAGTACGAAAGGTGTGTAGTTGGTGGGTACCAGGTGGAACTTGTTTTGTTAAATCTCTGCCATAACTCCTCTCCAAATAAATTTTATATAGCTTTTTCAAAGGTGAATTAGCTCGTAGTACAGATACAATAATTGATTAGTCAGTGCTAATGACGATCTAGACTCAATAAATTATGAATATTATTTACATAATTACTGATCAACAGAGATACGACACGATTAATGCGTTAGGCTACCCTTTTATGGAGACGCCTAATATTGATAAATTGGTTAAAGAAGGCTGTACGTTTAGCAATTGTTTTGCGGCAGGTCTATCCTGTGCTCCCTCAAGAGCTTCAATTTTTAATTGTTATTACCCGCATACGACTGGAATTATTAGAAATGCGTGTAGCTGGAAGCATTCCTGGATCGAACTGCTGTTAGAGAAAGGATACCACACTGTCAATATTGGCAAGATGCATACTTGGCCTTTCAACACTACCTGTGGGTTTAAGGAGCGCTATAATGTAGAAAACAAAGACCGATTTCTCGAAGGTAGATACTATTTTGATGAATGGGATAAAGCACTTGCTTCGCACGGTCTAGTAAAGCAGCAGCGCTCAAGCTATCGAACTAGAGAAGACTACGGAACCTCTTTGGGTGCTTTTGACTGGGAGTTGCCTGAGAAAATGCACGCGGATATGTTTGTTGGTGACATGGCGGTCTGGTGGATAAAAAATCACCCAATTTCACAGCCGCTATTTCTTCAGATTGGCTTCCCAGGCCCTCATCCACCTTACGATCCTCTACCATCTTTTTCCTCCCGTTATCTGAGCAAAAATCTTCCAATCAATGATGTCAGTACCGCTGAGCTAGAGGCTCTTCCGCCGCCCCTCAAAGCCTACAGGAAACACTGTACGGAAGTAGACCATGATTCAATTCTCGATCAGTTATTCCCAACCAAACAACAAAGATTCAGACAAAGAGCGTACTATTTGGCGAATATCACGATGATCGACCAAAAGATTGGTGAAATTCTTAAAGCACTTGAAGAACAGGGTTACTTGGATGATGCAGTTATTGTGTTTACCTCTGATCATGGCGACTGCCTTGGTGATCATGGCCTAAGCCAGAAATGGTCAGGTTATGATCAGGTAGTGCGCGTTCCTGCAATTGTTTGGAAGCCTGGAATGATCAAAGCAGGTCAGGAAGTCAATGGCTTGTGCCAACAGTTTGATATTTCACAGACGCTACTTGAAATGGCCGAGATCCAAATCCCATCATCCTTCGAAAGTGAGTCAGTGATGGAGGGCTTGCTTGGCAAGTCACAGTTAGGCAGAGAGTATGTTTTCGCGGAGCAGGGTGGTGATGGTAATCTAACGGATGCTCAAATGGTAACTATGATCCGTTCTGCGAAATGGAAGATGATCCATTATGCTGGGGAAAAATTCGGCCAACTGTTTGACGTAGAAAAAGATCCCTTAGAAGCTAAAAATCTCTGGGATGACAGTAGCTATGATAGTGAAAAAAGATCCCTACAAGAAGCTTTATTAGATTGGCATATTCAAAGTCAATATCGTACCCGTGATTGGGTCAGTGATTACAGATAGGATAATAAAAGTAATGAGTTTTCAGAGCGTGTTCAAACACCAATATTGGTAGGAGTAAAACAGAAAGTTTAAAAATAGGATTAAAACTCTTACATTAAAGATGTAAACATAGAATCAATTTAAAAAAACCATAAAAATATTAATACAGAAACTATAAGTTCACAGTAGATAGTTCATGTAGTACCCTGATTTAAATACTTAAATTTATTTTCCCAATTTGCCTCTAGATTAGTTCTCCAGGTTTCAGCAGCATACTTTAGCTCTGTAGTCAGAGATGGTTCTGATTCACTTAGGTTTTTAGATTCTGCAGGATCTTCAGATAGATTAGCAAGAAAGATACGGTCTTCGTCAGGCTGGCCCTCAACAATTTGGCCATTCAAAACAAGTTTCCAATCTCCCCTTCGAATACTCGTTTGGTCATTCATTTCCCAGAAAAGGTCTCTTTCTAACGCTGGTTGCTTGCCTTCAAGGAAACCAGCCTGAGAAATTCCGTCTAACTCTACATCAGATATATCCAAGTTCAGCCATTCACAAATAGTGGGTAACATATCAAAAGAACAAAAAGGCTCATCAACAACTTTGCCGGCAGGCACTACACCAGGATAATGTACAATTCCTGGAACACGTACCCCTCCTTCAAATAAACTAAACTTGTGCCCCTTGAATCCTCCAGAAGAACCACCATAATAGGGATCTAGGTTCCCATCTAACCAATTTCGACTTTCCCTTGAAGGACCATTGTCTGAGGTAAAAAAAGTTATTGTATCCTCATTAAAATCAAGTCGGGTCAATTCATTAAAAATTTCGCCTATACCGTCATCTACAGCACTCACCATAGCAGCCATTACTTGCCTATCCCACGGTAAGTCTGCAAACCGGTCCATATATTTTTGAGGAGCATGCATTGGATAGTGTGGTGCGTTGTATGGGATGTATAGAAAAAAAGGCTTTGAAGCTTTCTTTGCCTCACGGATTGCTTGAATAGAGTATTCTGTAATAACCTCAGTAAGATACTCTCCATTTTTCCAAACTTCTTTATTATTGACCCACAAGTCATGAGTTGGATTGATACCAGGGCCTTCTCGGTTCATTCCCCAGTAAAAGATATGACTGAAAAAATCCACACATCCCGCAAGAAAACCAAACCACTGGTCAAATCCATGATCTTGGGGACGACATCCCTCAGCAAGTCCTAGATGCCATTTACCACTCATGGCGGTATGATAACTTAGTCGGTCTCTTAGTATTTTAGGTAAAGTTAGAGTTTCTTTGGGCAAGCCAGTGGCTTTGCGGTGCCCATCTAAAATTGCTCTAACACCAGCATTGGCTGGATAACGGCCAGTCAGGAGAGCAGCCCTTGAGGGAGAACAAACTGGAGAGTTGGAATACCAACACTTAAATCTAGCACCTTCATTGGCCAAGCGATCAAGATTTGGAGTTTTAAAATCAGTTCCGCCCATACAGCTTAAATCACCGTATCCTTGATCATCGGTCATAATTACAATCACATTTTTTTTCATTGTATTCCAAAATTATTAAAAATTAATTTTCTATTTGACAGCACCCTGAGTTAAACCAGAAATGAGTTTTTTCTGAAGTGGTAAAAATAAGATTAAAGTAGGAATGATTGTGATTGTACAACCTGCCATCAAAGGTCCCCATTGAACAGTTTCATCACCAAAAAACTGGGCTAAACTTAGCGGCAAGGTTTTTACACTATCATCGGTGAGCAGGGTGAGTGCAAGAATATATTCAGACCACGCAACTAAAAATC
>WTIF01000157.1 GCA_011522845.1 Deltaproteobacteria bacterium | reverse complement strand
GCCGAACAGTGTGTGGTCAACTATGGCTTCTTTGTTGGCGCCACACCTGAAAACCTAGCTGAGATCAACTCGGTTCCAAATGTTTGTGGAATCAAGGTTTTCATGGGTTCTTCTACGGGAGACTTGCTCGTTCATCGTGAAGAAGACCTGGAGCGAATTTTTGCCAATGGTAGTCGCCTGATTGCTGTACACGCCGAAAGTGAACGTCAAATTCGAGACAACACGGCCCTGCTTCAAGGATGCAAGGATGTTAAAGCACATCCCAAAATTCGAGACGAGGCTACCGCACTGGAAGCAACTGAATTAGCGGTTCGTCTATCTCTCCAGTACAAAAGACGACTCCATATTCTGCATCTGACCACAGAAGAAGAGACCCTACTACTGCGTCGCTTACCAAGGGATCACAAAATCTCCACGGAAGTCTGCCCACAACACTTCACGCTGACAGCTCCTGACTGTTACGAGAAACTGGGAACTCTAGCCCAAATGAATCCTCCCTTGCGCAGTCCGCGTCATGGCAAGGCACTCTGGCAGGCACTCAAAGATGATATCATCAACTGCATTGCCACTGATCACGCTCCACACACTCTTGAAGAGAAGGATGCTCCTTATGGCAAGGCTCCATCGGGGATGCCTGGAGTAGAGACTTCTCTGCCATTACTCCTGACAAGGCATAGTCAAGGAGACTGCAGCTTAGTAGAAATCGCAAAGTGGATGAGTGAAGCGCCTGCTCGACTTTACAGGATGAAAAACAAAGGCAGGATTCAGGTGGGATACGATGCCGATCTGACCTTGGTCGATGCACAACTGAAGCGAACCGTGGAAAACGGGAAACTGTTCACGAAGGTAAACTGGTCTCCCTACGCAGGCATGGAATTAACAGGATGGCCGGTTCGCACCATTGTTCATGGTCAAACTGTTTTTGTAGATGGCCAAGTCCAGCCTGGGATTCGTGGTAAAGAAATTCAGTTCTTGGAAGATTGATTCTTCCCATACAAAAAAACCTTAACAACTTCCTCACTCAGCTCCTAATCGAGATTTACGTAGAGCCTCGGTGAAGGGACGTCCGTCATTTTCCTCAAGAATCGCAGTCTGCAACCGATTCTCATATACTTTTAAGAGCGTGTAGGTGTACTCCTCGACTCGTTTCAGTCGACGAGGGAGTTCATCTTCTTCATAGTGACGACCAGAAGGAATCGGAGCTAACAATCGGTGAAAGATAAATCGTAGAGACGCCTGGGGGTAGTGGATCATGTAAAGTAAGTAGGGGACTACTTGCTTGTCTTGTTCACGTTCCTCGTAGATTCGCAAAAACAATAAAACTAGGTGATAGTAGTTGATCCCCCGGTGGACTTGGCGTTCTACAAAATGTCTGATCGAATCCATGTAGCGTTCCTTATTGAAACGCTGTTGACCTGTATGTGCTTCGTAATAGCGTGTAATCAGAATCGAAGAAATGAAATAGCTCCATGCCTTGCGAAACTCTCCCAGTGGAAAACGCTGACGCTGATCGTTGCGCAAGAATTCCTCAGCACAATTGATCAAAACTCCTGTCGTTGAGCGTGTTTGTTGAATCGACGGCAACCGAAACTGAAAATTTCTAAGTAGCTGCCGAAGACGCTGGACATGCTCATCTTCAAGGGGATTTTTTCCTGCATGCTGTTTCAAGCTGATCCAACGATGAAGTCCTCGAAGCGCCTCCCAGAGCTTTAAGTAAATAGAGTTTTCATACTGTCCCTGCAGTTCCTTAACAAGGCCTGACCATTCTTTGACAGGTAAACTTCTGGGCAATTGTTTAAGCAATTGAATCGGAAGTTGTTGGCGCTCTCGTTGTAATGCCAGTGAAATCGGCTGGTTTGGTAACAGAAAAACTAGGGCTTTGCGTTCTTGCTGAAGCTGTCTCATCCGATTCGCCAACTGTATCAGCATTTCTTCAGGCTCCCAATCCTCTTGACCCTCTTCCAGATTGGTTGCCAACTCTGTAATAAAACCAATCAACCCATCAATTTCTTCTAACTTATTGGAAGCTGCTCTGAGATAATGTGCAGGATCTTCACGTTCAAACCGTGAATATGCTCGATGCTCATGTGGAAGTAAAAAATGAATTTGTCGATCCAGCTTCTTAACCTCTAGCAAACTCTTCTGCAAAACATCCGTTGGATTGCGGCGAAAGGTCTCCAGAAAGTCTTCAAAGGCTTGTTCAATCACTTGGTGGATTTGTTTTGGTAGGGCCTGGGCTTCCCAAAGCTGTCTCCAGTGGGTCGTCAGTTGAGTCCGGATCTTCTCTCCATCTTTCTTGAGCGAATATCGGCCCTGCTGCGCAAAACTTTGGCACTGTTGATCCCAACCTGCGCTCAAAACTTCCTGAGTACGAAGGACATCCAGCTTTTCAAGCATCCCTGCGCTCACACCCGACTGCTCGCTATCAGCACCCTGCTGGTAGAATTCCATCGGCAATACGCTCTCATTCAGATAAATTTCCCCAATCAGCTTGGAAAATAAGGTGCGGGTGATGTTGATAATCTGTTCACTAGTCTTGATCTCTTCTGGCAAAATGATAGTGACCGTGTAGACTCTTGAAATTTCATTGAAATCAAGTCTGGAAGCTGGCAAAGGCACCTTCCCTTGCAACTGCAATCCAGACTCAGATTCAAATTCATGAACAGGTAGAAAGCGGATTTGATGATTCGGATCGCGAAGCCTTAGGTCTAGGCTTGCTGAAAATTCGAGGATGGAAGGAATGAGGTGTTTGAGCAGAGTGACTGCCTTCTCTGGAAGTTTTGCTGAGAAGTGCAGATTTTTGAGAACAAACTCCTTGTCAAAAGTTTGCTGCGTTTTCTGAAGATCGTAGTCGCGGAGTTGCTGTTCAAGAACATCAAGATTCCCAGGACGACGAAACCGCTCTGCAAAAAACTCTTCGCTGAAGCCTGAAACAGCCATGCATGAAGCTCAGTGGAGCAGGAATAATCAGCGCTTGCGAACGGTGGCAATATCACTATTCCAGTGGCGCAATTCTCGGGGACCTTCCAGAGCCGTCTTCAATTGAATCAATTCCATGAAGGGTTTGCTCTCGATATCAATATCTGGGTAACGCCGGCTGAGGTAACTCCACAAATTCAGAAAGTTTTCATCTTTCTTCTTCTCATTTTCCCGGTTTCGATCTTCCGGAAGGAGGTCCTCCCGATGGTACTGCGCATGCTTGCTCATAACAGGTTTCCTTGTCAACCGTGATCGCACCCGGAGATGCCTAATTATCCAGCTGTATTCGTCATTGTTAAGTTGATAATCTGCAATCTGCTTGCCTCACCTCCAAGCACTTCTTTTTTTCATTACATACAACTGTTTTTGTTGAATTTTATAAATCGTTTCTAACCCATAGCTTCTTCTCATCTCTCAATATTTTTTCTTTGATGTCGACGTCCTCCCAACAAACCATTGTCCTCAAAGTGGGGACCTATGTGCTTCAGCAACCCAATGGCAAATTGGATTATAACCTGATCCAAGAACTCGCAAAAACGATTGCTGAATTACGCCAGAGAGGCCATGAAGTCTTACTCGTCAGCTCAGGCGCAATTGGAGCCGGTCGGGAACGCTGCACGGTTCTCCCAAACCCTCCGAAAGCAGCGACGCCAGGTAAGGGTCGTAAAGAATTGGGCATTCAACAAATGTTGGCGGCCGTTGGTCAAGTTCGCCTGATGCAAATCTACTCAGAATTTTTTCAGGAACACCAAATCCTTGTGGCTCAGGTACTTGTCACGCGGGCTGACTTTGCCAAACGACAATCGTATCTAAATATCCGCAATACCGTCCAACAGCTGCTGCACTTTGGAATCTTACCGATCATCAACGAAAACGATGTAGTCTCCACAGAAGAGTTGCCTTTCTTTGGTGACAACGACCAACTCGCTGTTTCTTTTGCTGCCTTGGCCGGCGCCAGTCATCTGTTTTTCCTGACTAGTGCACCAGGATTGCTGGTTCGTGAGCAACAAACGGATGGTTCTTTCAAAGACGTGGTACTCCCCGAAGTCAAACAAGTGAATCAGGAGTTGCTTCAGCATTGCCAGCGCCCAGGAACTAATGTGGGACGTGGCGGGATGGAGAGCAAAGTGCGCGCGGCAGGAAAATCGATCTCCTTTGGGATTAATGCCTACATTACTGCCGGGAAAGAGCCCAATACTGTTCTCAAAATCTTGGATGGTGCGCAGGTCGGCACTCATTTCGTAGCTCATGGAGCAAAGCTCAGGGGTTATCGCCAGTGGCTCGCAGCAGGAGCGCTGAGTCAAGGTGAACTACATGTAGATTCAGGTGCTGAACAAGCTTTACGAGTTCATAAAAAGAGTCTCTTGCTCTCCGGCGTTTGTGAGGTCCAAGGGAATTTTAGTGCCAAGGATCCAGTCAATATCTTCAATCTCCAACACGAACTCATCGGGGTTGGACTCGCAGCTCAATCCGCTCAAGCCTTGCGGGTCTTGCTCCAGCAGAGTGAAGCCAACGGACATACACGAGCGGTAATTCACCGGGATGACTTGTTTCTGGCAGATGGACATCTCTAGTGGCTCTTTTCCAATGCCAAGTTGAAAAACTTGTCTTCGGTGGAGCAGGTCTGGGGCACTTAAAGGGACAGGTTGTTTTCATTCCGGGGGCTTTACCTGGAGAGGTCGTAGAGATCGAATTACAGAAACAGCGAGGAGATTTTTCAGAAGCCCGGCTTGTTCGAATCTTGGAAGAAGCTCCAGAGCGGATTGCACCACAAGAAGATCACTTTCACTGCTGCAGCCCCTGGCAAATTCTTGCTCCAGAATTAGAAGCGTACTGGAAACGTCAGATTGTTCTCGATGTCCTCCAACGTCAAACGGTGCTCTGTCACAACGATTTACAGGTGAGTGAGATGGGGCCTCGGTTGGGCTACCGCAATCGGTTAGAGTTCCATTTTACCCAAGTGAAGAACCGACTGCACTTGGCTCTTTACGAGCCTGGGAGTCAAAATCCAATTCCTGTAGAAACTTGCCAACTCGGGCTACCCACCCTGCAACGGGTATCTCAGGAATTGATCCTTCTGCTCGATGACGCTCAACTCCGACCAAAGGAGATGGGCCGCGTGGTTTTACGCGGGAATCGAGCAGGGCAAGTTGTTGCTTTACTCCAGTTGAATGCAGCTGCAAAACAACGTTTAACCGCTCACCAGCGCTACTGGCCAAAACTGGATTTTCAGTTCATTGCTTATTCTGAGAGTTTCCCAAAAGAAGCACTCTCTCAAAGTGAGTTGTTCGAATCGGTTGCGAATGCCAGAATCTATTTTGGCGGGCTGGGTTTCTTTCAAATCAATCCATTCTGCTTGGAACTACTTGTGCCGGTAGTCGGTGAATGGATCAAGGGAGAAGAGGTCTTAGACCTATATGGTGGGGTGGGAACCCTCAGTTTGCCCCATGCCGAGCAGATACAAAGCTGTGTGATTGTTGAAGAAAACCCTGACGCAACCCATTTTGCTCAGAGGAACACCAAAGAAATGCCTCACTTTCAGGTCACTCCCTCAAAAGTACAACAAGCCTTGAAACAAATTAGTGGACAGCAAACTGTTCTACTCAATCCGCCACGGGCTGGAATTGCCAATCAAGTCCGTCAACAGCTCCTCAAGGTGAAGCCCAAGAGACTGATCTATCTCTCCTGCAATGTAAGCACTTGTGCTCGGGATCTCAAAGGCCTTCAGGACTGCTATGAGCTGAAGTGGCAGCAGGCGTTCAATTTTTTTCCAGCCACCCCACACATCGAATTGTTGACCATTCTAGAGAGGAAGCAATGAAAAAGAAGAGGAGGGGTATGCACAGATTATCCAGTAACTAGCAGATGTCAGATCGACTGGCAGCTGCTCATATTCATGATTCAGACGACTTATTTCGGTCAGAATTTCTAGCTCGAGAACCAGTCTGTTGAGTGGCTTAGGGAGGATCTCACTTAGGCTGATCAAAGGGTCTTC
>WTIF01000196.1 GCA_011522845.1 Deltaproteobacteria bacterium | reverse complement strand
TACAGCAATACGATTGAATTCGAAGACGACAAATTGCTTTTTGTCATTCTTGAATATTTTTCATTTTTTTGTTGCACATTACCCTCAGATATTGAAAAGAAAGCTCATTAGTTTTTGATTTAGCTGAGAATCAAGAACTGATGCACAAGTCTAAAATTTCATCCACAATGTGTCAAAGGAATGGCAAATGTTAGAAAATAAGTTCATAAAAAGAATCGCTAGCTCTTTGGTTGCTTTAGGAATTTCAACCATAGCTTATTCCAATTCATGGGCAGAAAATCTAAAAATTGGTGTGGCAGGCCCGTACACTGGCGAGATGTCAAACTATGGTATTTCTGCAAAAAATGGAGTGACCTTAGCGATCAAGCATATCAACGCTGCGGGAGGGGTTCTGGGTACAGATCTTGAGGCTGTTTCGCAAGACGATGCTTGTGATTCAGTTAAGGCCGCTCGAGTAGCTGAGAATATGATTGCAGAGAATGTGATTGCGGTAATTGGCCACATCTGTAACAACTCGACAGAAGCAGCTTTGTCAAGCTACGCAAGCGCAAATATTCCGGTTATCTCTGCTGCTTCAACGAATCCAAACCTCACAAATGAAGGTAAATATCCCAATTTTTTCAGGACAATCAGCCATGATGCCTCCCAGGCACAGTTGCAAGTGGAGTTTGCTGTCAAAGCGTTGGGAATAAAAAAGGCCGCTGTGATTTTTGACCAAGGTAACTACGGAAAAGAGATGGCTGGTCTCGTTAGGGATGGTCTTGAACAGAATGGTGTCAAAGTACTGGTCTTTGAGCCCATTGAATCTGGAGCCGAGAACTATTCTGAACTAATCGGAAAACTCCGAAAAGCAAAAGTGAACAGTTCAAATGGTACAGCTGTGTTTTTCAGCGGTTATCACCCAGAAGCCGCTAAATTTGTGGCTGAGGCCCGAAAAGAAAGAAACAATGCCTATTTCATTTCTGGAGACGGCGTAAAAGATCCTTCGTTCATTGAAAACGCAGGAAAATACGCAATGGAATATTATGTTTCTGCACCATTTGATCTTTCAAAAGTAGCAAGTGCTAGAAGCGTTACAGAACAATACAAGGCTGAGTTTGGATTAGAGCCTACGATTCATAGTCTCCGTTCCTATGCAGCTGTTCAGGTATTTGCCAAGGCGCTGGAAAAATCTGGAACATCAGACTCTTCTGCTGTGATTGAAACTTTGAAGGAAGTTGAAATGCAAGATTCTGCAATTGGCGAATTCAGTTTCAGTGAATCTGGAGATATTTTGGGGGCTGGTGATGCACTTTACCAAGTTCGCCCAACGCCGACGGGTCTCAGATTTGTCCCAGCTTATTGATAGCAATAGAATATTTTTCAAACAAACAGCGGGCTCTATGAGAAGAGCCTGCCTCGAACTTGTACTAAACATCCCTTCATCAAAAGCTTTTGCTTGAGTTCTTAACATAAAAGCAAAAGAGGTCTTTCCTTTGTCGTTCCTGCGAAATAACATCAGTCTTTTCCAATTAAATTATTGGTAAGGCAAATGGACTTGCTATAGAAAGATGGTGATAAAGATATCAAGGTAGATCTCCTCCTTGTTTTTTTGGAATTCTTCATGGTAATTTAAATACTATCATCCTCCAGTCCTGCCTCATTTTTCCCACTGATAAACCCTTATCTACGTTAGTTTGAAGAGGATCGGTCAAATCGCAAAGTGCGCTAAACTCCTTGGTGTTTACAAACATCAAGAAGAGACGCAATTTAGCAAAGTTTGTCGAAGTGGTGTCATAATCTTGATCGTTCTATTCTTGGCTGCATGTGGCTATCGAACGGCACCCCAACCAGACCCGGAAAAACCTCAGCTCAAGACTTTTCAAAATCCCAAGGCAATATTTAGAGGAGAAAGCCTGCGACTGTCCTGGCAGTTAATTGAACCAGAATTGCTTAAAGAATTGGCTAGTGAAGGTAAGTTGGAGGATCATCGCTTTGAGATAGAAACTCTGATCAGAGAAGAACCTTGTTCACGCTGTGAATTGCGCGTCGGGTCAAGATACGTGCTTGATTTTAATTCTCCACAACTAGAACGTGAAGGGAATCTCTTCTACTTCTTTCCTCCCTTATCTGCTAATCCTCAGGAAGTGACTCTTTTCAAAATTCGACATGTATTTATTCCAACCAATAATTTAATCTCAATATCTGATTACGTGAGTGCGGGATTGCCCACAAATTTTATTCGAGTGCCTGAATTAACCATTGAAGAGGTCAGTCCTAAAAATTTAGCAGCAAATTTAGATTCGTTTTTGAAACAAAGCCAACCGCTCTCCAGGGATTTAAACAATATCAGATTAATCAAAATGGTGTGGAAACCACTCTCTGAAAATGTTGAATTTAGATGGCAGAATGACAAATTTCTTGCTCACAATCAGATGTATTATCGAGTCAATATTTATCGGAGTGAGGATGGTCGTAGATGGCCAGAAACTCCAATGACTTTGCAGCCAATTCAAGAGAACTTTGCTTTGGTGCCAGAATTGCGATCGGACCCAGGTCACTATCATGTACGCTGGGTCGATAGATCCGGGAATGAGAGCTTGCCTTCTAAGAAAATCACTTATGCACCGTAAGTTTTTACAAAATTGGATGATCCATTTCTCTCTCTTGATCGCAATTGTTGGGTGCACAAATCCGAATTTGCCCCTATTGCGGCAACCTCTGAACCGCGCAAATGTTGACTCTTTTGTCGAGCAGCAGGAAGAAAGACTAAGTGAAGACAAGAATAATTTAGATGCGGCGTTTGAGTTGGCTCGTGGACGTCTGTTTCTTGGTGAAAATGAACAAGCAGAAGGTGCAGTAAGGGTTGCGGTTCAAGGGTCGCCTTTAAACGCCGAATATCTTGAATTGTTAGGTATGGTCCTTTACGCGAGCGGACGATATGCGGATGCTATCAAAGAATGGAACGCTGCTCTTCAGGTTGATCCGGATCGACTTTCCCTATATTTGAATTTAGGACTTGGCTATGAGCAGATTCGTGAATATGGAAAGGCTGTGGTATCACTGGATGAGGCACTTCAACGTGATGAAAATTATGTTGAAGCCTATTTCCACATGGCTCGTGTTCAGATCAAACGCCAAAACTATGAATCTTCACTTGAGGCAGTGGAAAATCTACTCGTCTTGGAACCAACAAACAAAGATGCCCAACTTCTGAGATTGAGAATCTTTGTCGCCCAAGGAAACTACTATCCCGCAAGTGTATTGGCTACAGAACTTCTGGCCCAAGACCCCCAATGGGTTGAAGTCCTTCGAGAGCAACTTCGACTTTTCTACCTTCAACAAAAACCAGATGATGCGCTGGCAAGAATCAAAGAGTTGGCTAGGCTGGGCAAGTTGGAACCAGAGGATCAACTCATTTATGCGCTTCTTCTGAGTAATCAAGGTAATCAAGCTACGGCAAATCAAGTTCTTGAGGATTTGCTTAGGAGAGATCCTACCAACGTGGAAGCTCTGCTAGGCCGAGCGCAATTAAGCCTTCAAGTTGGGGAGTATCAGCAGGCTTTGGAATTGGTTGAGAAAGCTCTGGAAATTCAGAATCAACGTGCGGATTTGTACTATCTCAGAGCGTCATTGCTGTTCCAACGAAGAGATTACCTGCGAGGTGATATTGCGCTAGCTAGAGCGATTGAATTAGATGATCGTCCTTTGCCCTATCAACTGCTGAATGCGAGGCGTAAGCTGATGCGTGGAGAACTGCAGCAAGTAGAGCACATCATCGAGAAATTAAAGCAGCAAGACCCGACGAATGTTTATTTGTTGACTCTTCAAGCTGATTTACTGGTCACCCAAGGGAGATACGACCAGGCAGAGGCACTGCTTCGACAGGCGTTGGTAGTCAGAGAAACATTTTCGCTGAGATTTTCTCTAGCTAGAGTTCTATACCTGCAGAGACAGTATTCTCGCGCTCTGTCTTACACCGAGGACTTGTTGAAAGATTCCCCCACTCATTGGGAGAGTGTATATCTGCAGGCAATGACTTTGCTGCAATTAGATCAGACCGATCAAGCGCTGAAATTGTCGGAAGACTTTCTAGCCAGAGAGGAATCCCAAGGATTAGCCCATCGTCTTGTAGCAGATATCAAACGCTATCGTGGCCAAGAACAAGCAGCCCAGGAAATTTTGGTTCGAGGCCTGGAGCGATATCCACGCCAATTTTATTTAATCGAAGCACTGAGTGCTTCCTATCTTGTAACTAGGCAATACAAGGAAGCAAAAGTGATTCTGGAGAATGCTCTAAAAGCCGACTCTCCATTCCAATCAGTGTTTTTAGATCGACTTGCAACAGTGTATCGACAGTTGAATGATCAAGTGGCTTACCAGAGAACCTTGCGTCAGTTTCAGCAGTTGAATGATCCAATCTCAATTCAGCAATCTCTCTCAGTTCCACCTCTCTTTCAATTGCTTTCACCTGAACCGATGGAGAGTTTAATTAACACTTCGTTTGTACAGCGAAATTGAGGGAAAATTAAATTTCTATGACCTGATGAGATGAGAGTAGCAGTGGCTTAGCGCATTCGAAAAGAAGTTTTGGTCTACGATAGACTTACTTTGGTAAAATGCTACGGCAAATTTTTTAAGCTAGTGAAATTAAGGGCTCAAAAAAACCTAGAAATCGATGAGATAACCAGACCAAACCAACACCAATCAAAAAGTCATGGCACAATCCATTTTCGAATTAAGTACAGAACAACTTGCTGCAGTTGAGAGGGCCCTCTTGGAGATTATGTATCGGCAGGGTTGGATTGTGCCGTCTGGTAGTGATCCTGAAGCATCTCCCATGTTTCGAATCTCAATTCCGGAATACATGGAGCATCATTATCAGCCAAAGGAACATTGGGAGGCATGCCAGGGACATCTTAAAGAAGAAGAAGCTGAATTTGTCAAAAACTTACTGACAGAGCTGCATGAAGGTGAGACTTATCAATTCGGTTTGAGACGCTTTCAAAGAGACAGATTTCAGCAGTTATTTAACTTGTTTCAGGCTGAGAAAAACTTTGAAGCAACTGAACGCCAAGGAGTCTGGCGTAAGGAGTTAGAAACTTTAGATTACGGTATAGAAAGAGTATTGGACATCCTTGTTCAATTTGAAGATATTCGAAGTCTTGCTGGGCTAGAGCAGGCTTGGCTAACTCTCCGATATGCTTCTGCGGGAGGAGCACAAGAGTTATGGAGTGCCCATTTATCTGATGAGATAGATTTAGAAACATCTCGCAATCAAATCAGAGAAGCTTTGGATTCATTGGAGGCAGCGACGCGTGACCAAACATTGATTCAAGTACTCCAGCTAGTTCAAGAAAGCACGGGTGAGATGCAAAAAGTAGAGGATACCCTACTTTGGACCCAGGTCGGAGCATCGGGGATCAGCGTGGGCATTGTGGACACCGATGAGATCGTGGTATTTGCCCACCAAGGAGAGGTGGATCAGTGGAATCGGGAGGAAGAATTTTTAAGGCTAACGTTAGATGCACCACTTAAAGCAAGTACCTTGGAGGGACTCAGAGATGATCTAGGAGACTGGGTGAAGGTGAGGAAGTAATTTTCGGTATGATTCGACCCAGGACTGTAGCCCCCAACTATCGGAGGCTACTAACTCCTCCCTAGGTCAACGAACTTGTCTGAAACAAGTTTGAAGGCCAAAAAAAATTAACCAGCCGTTCTAAGTGAGTCAAGGCAAATTCTAAATTTGCGCATAAATCTGGGATCCTGCTCTGATAATATATGCTTAACTGGTGATTTGTCATATAAAGCATCACGAATAATCAATAAATTTTTTTGGATGGTCTATCTCTTACCACTAATTTGGATAGGAACCCAAGTTACTGAAAGCGCAAACCCTGTAGAATATCTTGTTCATGCAACAGGCGACTGGGCTGTTTATTTTTTAGTGGGTGTTTTATGGCTTTCTCCGTTAAGAATTTTGCTTGGGAGACGGAGTGGGTTTGGTTGGATCAAGCGACTTCAATCCCATCGAAGAAGTATTGGGCTAGCTTCGGCCTTTTATGCGATTCTACATTTTACATTACACGTTCTTGATAATCCTGAGTGGGAGATTTTGTGGAAAGATCTTCAAAGGGTCTACTTACTCACAGGATTCCTAGCCTTTCTAATCCTTTTGATATTAGCCCTGACCAGTAGCAATGCAATGGTCAGAAAACTTGGTGCGAATCATTGGAAAAAAATCCATCGTCTAATCTATTTTGCAGCGGGTTTGGCCGCTATTCACTTATTTCTTAATGAAAAGTCGTCGAATCTTCAGGCATTGATTTTGTTTGTACCCCTAATAGCCGCAGAATTTCTGCGATTCGGGTTCTGGTGTTACGGGTACTCCCAAAAAGAAAGATGACTTCCCGAGCGTTTTTATGTTTCTCTATTTCGAAACTCAGCCAACTGTCGGTCCGCGCCGCTTTTGCAGGCTTGCATGGGGCCAGCAGGTGCGGAGAGGGCTACAACAATGGCGTCTGAGTGTTCAGACTGGGAAAGTGGGGACCAACCATTACTCGAAGGATAATTGGTTCAAGTCAGCAGATGCACTACACTCGAAAATAAAAATTATTGAAGAAGAAATTACTGAGAAGGGATTTTCTCGAAGAAATCAACCATCTCTTGAGCAACTGAAATTTCCCTTTCATGAGAACGAGCAGGCCACCCAAATCGAACTCTTCTCAAGCCTACCTGCCTAGATACCGCCAAGGATTTGTTCTACTTTTGACACTAATGCTGGGCGTTTTTCTCTCAGCTTTAGTCGCTCGGACCTATCAAAGTGAGACCCAGAGTAAAGCTCACATCAAAAATCTTACTGAACCGTTTAAAAATTTATCAGGAAGCCCAGGCTGTTGCTGTGTTAGGTTTGGATTCCTTAAGAAACATGCCCAGGTCGTCCTTTACGGCAACTCCCATTAGTCTGCCTATATCCTCAAAATTAGGAGGGAATTGGCAAGCGCTAGCAAGTGAAGTGGATGGGGGAACAAACTTGCTGCTTGTTCTTGATTATCAAACGGTTGCCCAATCAGAAATCAGCATTGAAGTGCTGCTTTCAAGCAATCAATTCGATGTGACTGAATTAGCATATCACCAGCGAGAGTCCCCTGACCTACCACCCATGCTCATTTGGGATGCTAGTGAAGATCGAGAATTAGTCGAGACGAGTCTGCGACATTGGGTCTGGCCAGCTGATTCCTGGACGAAGCCATCTTTCGATTTTTCCTATTCTGGGTCTCAGCAATTGGACTGGTCGGGTGAAAATGTTCAGATTGCCTCAGACAATCATAGCTTGATGGTACCATTATCCATCTTTGTAGATGGAAACTTGGTTCTGAATTTACCTTCAGCGAGTGATTTTGAAGAAGTGGATTCCCAATTGTTGATCTGGGTAAGTGGTAAGTTGATTTTACAAGCTCAAGAGGGATCTGGTCCGGTAAGTTTTAATGGAGTTGCAGTGGTTGAGGGTGAGGACTGTATTCAGCAACTTGTATCTGAAATTTACTGGAGTGGCCACTTAAGTTGCATCGAGAATCCCAGTAGTTTGGGTTTGTTTCACATTAGGCAAAAGAACTGGGCAGGTGGATCCCTAAGGCGCCCACTTCTCAGAGTTAGCGGAGTAAGGACAATTTTCTAGATTACAACTGATCCAGGGTAATGGGGCCAAAGAGTCCCTCCCGAAAATCGTGTAAAAGCATCTCTGAAACTCGCTGAATATCTACATTTCCCCCAGTCCGAAAAAAACCTCGCTTAATTGCGATTTGGTGAAGAATTTCCTGAGAGCTTTGCGTCTTACAGCCTTCAATTTTATATCGCTCCAAAAGCTTTTGAGGGAAACGTTTTTTACCAAGTTGAATTAAATAGTTGGCTAAGTTCTCTACACCAACGATTTCATCTTTGATGCCTCCAATCAGGGTTAAGTTCAATCCATCAATTGTATTTTGGATTTTAGGCCAGAGGATTCCGGGAGTATCCAGGAGTTCAGCATTTTGGCCAAGAACAATCCACTCTTGATGTCTAGTCACTCCAGGCTTGGGACCAGTTTGAGTAGCCCCGCGACGAGCCAGAGCATTTATCAAACTTGATTTCCCCACGTTAGGTATGCCGATAACCATCAGTCTCAAAACAGGGGGACGGATGCCCCGTTGTCGGAGATTTTCCCACCGTGTTTGCATCAGTTTTCTGGAACTAGGAATAATTTGGTTTAGTCCTTTTCTCCTTTTTACATCCACAAACAGGAAGTGTTTGGTCGATTCATTTATTAATTTTGACTCCCATTTCTTGATTTGATTTGGATCTGCCAGACCAGATTTATTGAACAGAATCAAAGAAGGCTTATTGATCAAAAGATTTTGTAAATCAGGATTTTGAGAAGTTACGGGCAGTCTGGCGTCTCTCAACTCAAGGACAACATCAACTCTTTTAATTTGATCCCCTACCCCTCTCAACGCCTTGCGCATGTGTCCTGGGAACCAATTGATGTTTAACTTTTCAAAGTCCTGCAAATCTTGGAAATCTTCCGTCACGCTAGAAGTTCCTGAATATGGGATTCTACACTTAAAGCCAGTGCTTCCAAATCATAACCCCCCTCCAGCAAGCTTACGATACGGCCATTTGCGAATTTTTCAGCGAGAGTTCTCATTTCCTTTGTAATTTCACGATAGCAATTTTCGGTGAGGTTCATCATCGCTAGTGGGTCACGAATATGTCCATCAAAACCGGCAGAAAGAAGTATAAAATCTGGTTTGAATTCCTCAAATTGAGGAATGATTCGATTATGGAAAAACTCTAAATATTGCTCATCTGATGTGCCAGGAGGCATAGGGAAATTTAACGTGAATCCTTTGCCCGATCCAACGCCAGTTTCTTGGGCGAAACCAGTCCCAGGATAACACGTTCTGGGGTCTTGATGTGTACTTGCATATAAGACCTGTGCGTTTTCTTCAAAGAGATGCTGGGTGCCATTACCATGATGAACGTCAAAATCAAAGATGAGAATTCTCTGATATCCACAGTTTTTTCGTAGAAATTCTGCAGCAATCGCTACATTGTTAAAGAAACAGAAACCCATCGCTGCGTCATGTTCGGCGTGATGCCCAGGAGGACGGACAGCACAAAATGCATTGTCTAGTTTGCCGTCAGCAACCTGGATAACACTATCGAGAACTGCTCCAACTGCGTGTAAGGCTGCGCCGTAAGTCCCTGCAGAAATTACACAATCTGGGGTTCCAAGTGTTTCTCTACCCAGTTCGACAGCCTCCATAACTGAATCGATATGTCTCTTAGAGTGTAGTATCTCGATTTCTTTTGGTTCTGCGGTGCGTCCGGGACGAACCTCTAATTTATTCAAGAGACCGCTGTACCGTAGATGCTGATCGATTGCTCGGAGGCGGTCCGAATTTTCGGGGTGATTGCCTGTGTCGTGTTCAAGAAAAATTGTGTTGGTGTAGAATCCAGTAGCCATCCTACTAGCTCAATTTGGTGTTGGTTTTAATGATGAGTTCTCAGGAAATTTTAAAAGTTCTGCCAATGTTTCTAATGTTGGAACAGAAACGTTATGCTGGTGAGCTTTCCTGACCAAATAACCTTGAATATAATCGACTTCATTAGGTCGATTTCTTCGTCGATCCTCACACATTGAAGAGTAATTTGCGCTGGTTTTGTAGGCAACTTGTTCGATAAAAGTGAGAATTTCTGAAGGTTCAACTTCTTGATGCAATTCCAGTCGCATCACCTGAACCCCCTCTTGGACAATTCTCTTCCAAATTTGCTTAGAATTTCGATTATCAAGCAAGTCTCCGTTTCTACACAACCATAAAGCTGAAAGACTGTTGATGGAGCAGTTGACCAGAAGCTTTTCCCAAAGTTGTTTCAGGATGTTATCAGTAAATAAAACTGGCAGTCCTGTCGCTTTGAGTTGTTTTAAAAGTACTTGTTTCAATGAATCTGGGACGGAGTTATCCAAAGTTCCAAAATAACTGTAGCCTATTCCAGTGAGTTTCAGAAATGCCGATTCGTGCCAGTAAGCCCCATTGCTAGTTGATAGTATGAGAATAGGTTGTTCGGGTAACAGCTGGCGGACTTCCTCAAAGACACCAAGACCATTTTGTAACAGAATTATCGGGATCTGCTTTGAACTCAACACTTCTTGAAGTGGCAGAAGAGCATTCCTCACGGAATAGGCTTTAGTAGCGATAATCAGTGCATCTAAAGCGGGTAAACAAGGATTGTCGGATTTGATTGCAGATGTTCTGCAATTTTCAAAAATACTGTCCTTTTGAATTATACATTCTCGATAGCTGGTATTTTGGCGCTGCAGGAGTAAAGTGCCTATCTTTGCTCGCTGCAGGTAATAAGTCCAAAGCCAGCCCATGGCCCCTGCTCCAAGGATTCCCCACGTAGGTAGAATTTTTCCATTTTCTATCTGAGAGTTGGATGCCATTTTAGAAGCAATCTGTGTTGTGATGGAAGTCTTTAGCTGACGGCCAATGCCAATTTACCAACTTCATCCAAATATTTTACAATTTCCTTCACCTAGTGAGGCAGAACCCAGCGGTTTGTTGGCAGTGGGTGGAGACCTTTCGAGCGACCGGATTCTGATGGCCTACCAACAAGGGATTTTTCCTTGGTATGAAGAAGGACAACCTTTACTTTGGTGGAGTCCAGATCCGAGACTCGTCCTATTCCCAGACAAGATCCACATTACCCGAAGTTTAGCAAAAGTGCTGCGTAACAGGCCCCATCAGGTGCGATATGACACTCACTTTGCTGAAGTGATTGATCAGTGTGCTACCACAAGGGCTTTGGAAGGTACTTGGATCACGGGGGCAATGAAAAGTGCCTACATTCGCCTACACGAGCAAGGATTTGCCCATTCCATTGAAGTCTGGGAGGAAGATCAATTGGTGGGAGGGCTCTATGGGATTTCTCTCGGACATTGTTTTTTTGGTGAGTCGATGTTTAGTAAAAAAAGTAATGCATCAAAAGTGGCCTTGGTTTCACTATCTAAGTTTGCAATGGAACGAGGATTGCGATTCATTGACTGTCAAGTCACAACGGATCATCTTCTGAGCTTGGGAGCGGAGGAGATGAGCCGCAAAGATTTTTTGGAAATGCTCCAGCATGAACTGAATTACCCTACCCTACGGGGCCGCTGGATCCCCACTTAACGGAATCTTCATGGCTAAACAAAAAGCAATGTTTCTGCTGAAACTTTCCTATCCGGTGGCAATGATGATTTTGGTGATAAGTGGGTTTAGCTTAGTCATCAGTTTCTATATGGGTATGATCACCGGACAAAGCATGCGCCAGTTACCGGAAACAAGTGTTGCGTCTCAGGAAACAAATCGCCCAGAAGCACCTGATCTCAAAAAAGAGGATCTGCGTTTTTTTGGACTGAGTGAACCCCAAGAAGATCAAATAAATTTAGATTTACCAAGGTTGGACCGTCTGCAGCAACGTACCGAGGCTCTTAGTTCTGCGGCCAACACACTTAAGAATTCTCCTCGTCCGACAGATCTTTTGCAGCCTCCTGCACTCCCGGCAGTAGCCACTCCTAATCTCAAGTTGGAGTCGGCCGATGAAGAAATTACTGAGTCAATCGATCAAGCTCGTCCTTCAGAGCCAAGTTCAAGTTATACTGTGCAAGTATTTTCTTCGAAATTGCGAAAAAATGCTGAGGATGTACTCAATCAATTGCGTGAGAAGGGCTTTCCTGATGCGTACATACATACGCACATTAATCAGGACAATAGTGTTCTCTACCGTGTGCGTGTGGGCAAGGTGCCCAAAGATAAAGCTGAAGATCGCGCCTTTGAACTGCGCCGCTTGAATTTCATCGACTCCGTCCAAATCACTAGAATCTAGTCTAAAGCTTTATGATGCCTTCCTACTGGGAGACGACTAGGAGCCCCTATGCCTCCGTGCTTCTAGCGTTACCCCTCTTGGTTTGCTACGAGATCTTATTGCTTTTGAGCGACACGGGAGGGGCCTGGCAGATCCGTAACGCTATGGATGTGTGGGTGCGCTACGTGTTTCAGGCGTTTGAAATTCGGCCACAACACGTGACCTTTGTTTTGATCGGTATTCTGATTGGTGCTCTCGTCTGGCTTCGGTTGAAAAAACCTGAGATGGGCTTGCCACTCAATCATGCCGGGATCTTACTTCTAGAGGCCTTCATTTACAGCATGGTCCTGGGAGTGTTGGTAAACCTACTCTTATACTCCAGTGTTTTGGATCTCTTGATCGGTAACCAGACAGCTCAAAAACTCGCTCTCTCAATTGGTGCAGGGTTATACGAAGAATTTGTTTTTCGAGTGCTGCTGTTAAATGGGTTGTTTTTCGGGTTACACCCCATTTTGCGAAGTACGGTTTTAACAGCTGTGATTGCAATCCTCTCCGCCTCATTTCTCTTTGCCTTAGCTCATTATGTAGGTAGTCTGGGGGATGACTTTGATTTGCATAGCTTTCTGTTTCGCTGGGTAGCTGGCCTATTGTTCACAGTTCTTTATTTTGTGCGTGGATTTGCTGTGACAGCCTACACTCATGCCTTTTATGATATTCATGTATTGCTCTGATGAAGCAACACCCTGAAGGGAATAAATTTGACTAAAAATGCATTGGGATTGGGGATTGATACAACATTTGATGATACGTCGGTTGCGATTCTGCGTGGGCACCAAGAAATTCTGGCAAATTTAACATTGTCTCAATATCGGGATCATGCAGAATTTGGAGGTGTTGTTCCAGAGCGAGCAGCCCGTAAACACCTCGAAGTGATTCATGCTTTGATCGATGAGGCATGTCGTAAAGCAGATGTGAAGTTGGAAGACCTTGATTACATTGCAGTTAGTAATTTACCAGGGTTACTAGGAGCTCTTCTAGTTGGAGTGATGGTCGCCAAAACGCTTTCATTTTCATTAAAGATTCCTCTCATCGGTCTAAACCACGTTGAAGCGCATCCTTACGCGGGTGTTCTCTCAGGCCAACCCTTTCAGTATCCAATATTACATTTGGTAGTTGCTGGAGGACATACTCTTTTGATGCATGCAAGAGATCACTTCGATTACGAAATTGTTGGTCGAAGTATGGATGATGCAGCGGGAGAGTGTGTGGACAAGGTAGCGAAACTATTTGGCTATCCAATGCCGGGAGGACCCGTTGTGGACCGTTTTGCAGTTGCAAATCCAGGAAACAGTTACGATTTTCCAAGTCCTCGTATTCATGAACCTGATTTTGATTTTTCATTCAGTGGGCTAAAGACCGCACTTCTGCGGTTTAAAGAACAAGAACCT
The DNA here is from genome assembly GCA_011522845.1 of Deltaproteobacteria bacterium. Classification (GTDB taxonomy): domain Bacteria; phylum SAR324; class SAR324; order SAR324; family NAC60-12; genus JCVI-SCAAA005. The sequence goes on along the minus strand of WTIF01000196.1, from coordinate 8,155 downwards.
GATAAGGCAAAACAGGATGAGCCAGAAGTATTGGCCTGTTTTTTTAGAAGTGTGGCCCGTGTTTTGGTCCATAAGACGTTCCGAGCTTTAGACACCTACGGCTTGAAACGCCTCTCAGTCTCTGGAGGCTTGGCAGCCAGTAAATTTCTCAGAGAGGCCTTTGAGGAGGAAACGAAAAAGCAGGGCATCGAGCTCTGGTATCCTCCACCTAAATTATGTACAGACAATGCCGCAATGGTTACTTGTCTAGCTTCTTACCGCCACGCAGCAGGCCTCTTTGACGATTTGCTCATGGATGCACACCCAAATCTCTTAAGCTGATCGGGCAATATTAGCTTCCATTTTGTAAGTAATGAACGCCTGCACCCCCTCCATAGTTCCGAAATGCCTTACCGACGACAATTGTCCGCCCTGTCACTTCCTTTACTGATGTCCTTGAGTGCTTGTATCGACTCTCACGGACTAGCCAAGAATCGGCCTGCCCACCACACAGAAGATGGTTTTCAAAATAATTATCTTCCACCTGAGAGGATGACCAAAAGCTTTTCCAAGTTATGGCGCTGGAGTCAAAATCGGATCGAACAGGAGCCCGTTCAATTTGAATTGATTGAGCCGGACGTTGATTTCCTTAGAGAAAACCGAACAGCCCCAACACTGACATGGATTGGACACTCGACATTCCTCTGGCAATATCAAGGGGTCAATTTGATTACAGACCCCCATTTGACTCAACGAGCATCGCCAGTAAATTTTTTGGGACCACAGAGATTGGTGGAACCAGGAATATCTCTAACGGACCTTCCTGTCATTGATATCGTCATTATTTCACACAACCACTATGACCATTTAGACCGGAAAACTGTATCGGCTTTGGTAGAACAACAGCCGGCAAATCCACCTCTCTTTTTGGTGCCACTTGGTTTGAAAGATTGGTTCGCTGATATTGGTATCAACGAAAAAGTGATCGAACTTGATTGGTGGCAAAGTCATAGAGTTGGTGACTGGCAGTTGAACGCCGTACCTGTGCAGCACTGGAGTCGCAGAGGACTATTCGATACTAATAAGACACTTTGGGCCGGTTGGGTAATAGAGGCGCCTGAACAGAAGATGTTTTTCGCGGGTGACACGGGTTATTCTCAAGACTTTAAAGACATTGGTGAACGCTTTGGAAGCATGGATATCTCCTTAATTCCGATTGGAGCTTATGCTCCGAGATGGTTTATGCAAGACATGCATGTCAATCCAGATGAGGCTGTCCAAATTCATCAGGACGTTCAAAGCAGATTTTCTATTGGCATGCATTGGGGAACTTTCTTGAATCTAACCGATGAACCGTTACTGGAACCATCACAACGGCTGAAAGAAGTCCTGACTGAGAGAAAATTGAGTCAAGAAAGCTTTATCACACTAAAGCACGGCCAAACCTTGAGACTCTGAACGATCGAAATCATGGGTAATGCGGAGGTTCTGCGTCGTGAAATTGGTGTACTGGGAGCGATTTTTCTTGGCCTAGGGTCCATTCTTGGGACAGGGGTTTTTGTTAGTATCGGATTAGTGATTGGCCAAGTTGGAGAATGGATTGGGCTGGCTCTCCTTTTTGCAGGAATTCTTGCGGTCTGCAACGGATTGAGCAGCGCCCAATTGGCAGCTGCGTACCCTGTTAGTGGAGGAACCTATGAGTATGCATACAGAACCCTGCACCCGTTAGCAGGCATCTTTGCGGGGTGGTTATTTCTAATTGCTAAAAGTGCTTCTGCTGCTACTGCTGCATTGGGAGTTCTGAGTTTTTCCGCTGCTGCGCTCAATCTGGTGCTTACTGATTTTGCTTTGCGATTTGGAAGCGCTGCTCTTTCATTGTTGGTCACTTGCTTAGTACTACTTGGCCTGAGAAGATCAAATCAGTTTAATGTCGCTGTTGTTCTGATAACAATTTTATCATTGGTTTCTTTCGTTCTATTTGGTGTTTATGAACAGACGAGTGCTGATTCAAGCTTGAGAGAAGAATTAGCTCCGGAAGGGGTGCTAGAAGCCACAGCACTATTGTTCGTTGCATATACAGGATACGGTAGAATAGCTACTCTTGGGGAGGAAGTGAGAGAGCCAAGAAGAACAATTCCATTGGCCATTTGTGGAACTCTGGGAATCTCCTGGCTACTTTACGCTTCTGTGGGTTGGGTCCTGACAAAGTATCAGCAATTGGCCGACTTAGGACTCGGTGTTGGTTTGAATCGACCTCTTCAGCTGGAAGTGCTGGTTCAGTCTTTTGAGCAGCCTTGGTTAGAGAAATTGATTCAGTTGGGTGCCATCACTGCAATGCTTGGTGTTTTACTGAATCTAGTTCTCGGGCTCTCAAGAGTCTATTTGGCTCTTGGACGAAGAAATGATCTTCCCAAAGCTTTTGCTAAATTAGATGCTCAAAGTAACCCCAGACGAGCTGTCCTCTTCACCGGTGCTGTTGTCGCTGTGCTATGTTTGATGGGTGATGTTCGCATGACGTGGTCTTTAAGTGCAGTGACCGTTCTCCTTTACTACGGAATCACAAATCTGGCAGCACTTCGGCTTAGCGAACAGGATCAACACTTTCCGAAATGGATATCAGTTATTGGCCTCTTTTCGTGTGGCCTGCTAAGTATTTTTGTAGAGCGAGACAGTTGGTTTACAGCTGGAATCCTAGTTGTTCCAGCTGTTTTATTCTCAGTTTTGCTTCGCTCCCGAAGTAATCTATCCAATTAAAATTGAATATCTCGTGATGAGTAAGATCCCAGCGCGATTTATCACTCTGGAGGGAATCGACGGTTGTGGAAAAAGTACCCAGGCCAGATTACTTTGCGACTTTTTGCGTGCAAGGGGTATCAACACAGAACTGACCAGAGAACCGGGAGGAACAAGAATCGGAAAAGCAATTCGGCAGGTGTTACAGAATCCTAAAAATCAAGAAATGATTCCTGAAACCGAGCTGCTATTGTACTTGGCAGACCGCCTTCAACATCTTCAGGAAAAAGTGGTTCCTGCGCTTGCTGCAGGAACTTGGGTGATCAGTGATCGTTTTCACGATTCTACTGTTGCTTATCAAGGTGGGGGGCGCAATTTGGACTTGGCCTTTCTCGACTCCATAGTCCGGGAGAAGATTCAGCCTTTTCAACCGGACAAAACGTTCGTTTTATTGTTATCTCCGGAAATGGCTCTTGAGCGCTTGCGTAAACGAGAGGCCAGTGGGGGTGTGGAACTCTCAAGGCTGGATTTGGAATCAGTGAAGTTTTTCCAAAGAGTAGATCTCGCTTTCAGAGAATTGTTGAAGTGTGAACCAAAAAGGTGTGAGCCCATTGATGCCTCCCAATCAATCGAAAAAATTCAACATCAAATTCAACATCAAATTCCCGCAGATTGGCTTCTTTGAAGAAATGATTCAGAACCGCGTACTCAAATTTGATAATTTCTTGATTGGTGAGACCTTCGAACGGTTAGACATAGATAATCCCGAAGAAGCGCAAATTTGGGCTGATCACGATTTGGCAATTCTTGTCGAAAACCGATGTGGAATTATTGAAAGTCCGAATGGCTGGAGGGATCAGCAGAGACGATATTGGCGAAACCGATGCTTGCTACCCACAGAATCCTTCTTGGGACCTGAGAATTGGAACAGATATCAACACTTTTGGGTCAAAGCATTGGATGATCGAGTTGGGATTATAGCTCTAGGTCGTCCATCCAGTTGTAAGAATCGACTTTTTGTGGGGAGCCTGTACATACTGCCTGAATTTCGAGGTCTTGGACTTGGAAAGAAAGTTCTGGCTTTGGTAGAAAAGGCCGCGTTCGAAAATGGTTTTCAGGGAATTGAACTAGAAACGGATTGGCGTTGGCGGCATGCTGTTCTCTTTTACCTAGAAAATAATTTCTGGGTAAGTAAATGGCCTGAAAACCTGACCCTCATTAGGGACCAAGGGCTGCCAAGCTATCGATTTTCAATGAAAAATAACTGGGCATCATTTGAATTGAGTTCACCATTCAATACCGTTGTTTTTCAGGCTAAACGCAGAAAATTTTATACAGATTACACCGAAAGCCCCCTGTCATGCAAAACTGACTGGAACTCCCTGCGGCAGATTTCACTTAACACCTTTGAGCTCTTCTTGTCCATGTCTGGTTGGCCTCTGAAACGGAGCTTTCTGAGTCGAATTGTGCCGAAAAGCTCAATTAAGAGATTGGCACCAGAAGACCTAATCAATTCTACTGAAGATCAAAATAGGCGCCAACCTAGTATCTGCTGAGAAATCATAAACTCAATTCGGCAGTCAGAGCATCCGCAACCAGTAATCCTTTTTTCGTAAGCACGATTCGATCGTCAATCCAGTCTAACAATCCCTCTTTTTGCCAAGCTCTCAGTACATCAAAATGATTGTCCATCCAATTTTTGGGAGCAAAATCATCTTCCCACTTTTTTAGCGATAGTCCCTTTGTCTGTCTCAGTTGGAGCATCAGGAATTCGTTTGCTTTCTCAGTTTGAGTTAGCGTTTCTGTGAAAGCTGTAGGCCAGCAATTTTCTTCCAGCAATTCCAAATACCGATGAAGAGGTCGTAGATTCCCCCACCGGCTTTTTCCGTCATAAGAGTGAGCACCAACTCCCACTCCTAGGTACCCTGAACCATTCCAAACCATTTGGTTCATTCGGCCCTGATAGTTGGGCTTGGCAAAATTGGAAACCTCGTAATGCTCCCACCCATTATTTACAAGGTACTCCGTAGCCCATAAATACATATCAGTAGTAATTTCCTGGGAGTCCTGCCAAGACTTTTGAATTCTCTCGCTTTTGCCAAAAGGGGTTTGTTCGGCCAGTTCAAGTGCATAGAATGACAAGTGTGTGGGGTCCCACTCTAGTGCTTTTTTTACGTCAAATTGAAATTGTTCCAGGGTTTGATTAGGGAGGCCAAACATCAAATCAACATTGAAATTTGTCCAACCAACATCTTTAAGAGCAATCAAGTTTTGACGAAGGTGTTCTATTGTGTGATTACGCCCCAAGCTTTTGAGAAATTCTTGTTGAAAGCTTTGCACACCTATGCTCAAACGGTTTACACCTGAATTAAGCAGTGTCCCCAAATAATTAGATTGAACGTCCTCTGGGTTGCATTCGATTGATATCTGACAGTCTCTTGAGTGTGGCCAGGACTGGCGGATGCCTTGCATCAGGAAAATAATTTCGGTTGATGAAAGAACAGATGGAGTGCCTCCGCCAATATAGAGTGATTCCAAGTCGTTAATTGTGATACCTTGGACTCGGCGTCTAGTTTCAAGTAGAACGGCTTCCAAGTATTCCCTATGGACACTTGGTCGATTTTTCCGAACTGCGAAGGAACAGAAGGGGCAAATTCGATGGCAAAATGGGATGTGAACGTATAGAGCGCTAATTGCAGGATTCGACATGGCTATGCAAGACGACATTCAGCAATTTGGTAAAGAACTTATTCAGTGGCAGGGGCCTCGAGTTTTAGGTTTCGAGCAAACTCTTGATCTATTGCAGTCTGAGCACCGACAGATCCGCATGTGGGCTGTTTATCAGCTGATTGAGTGTTGGCAGGAACGTGCTGCTGAGTTTGTACATCTGCTATTGGAATCAGAGATTGCTGAAAGTCGGGAAGCGGCAATTTATCTTGTGGGGCGATATCATCTAAAGCAGTTTGCTTTTCCAATTTTTGGCTTGTTTAATCGTTCTAAGGGTTCACTGAAACATTCCAGTGCTGTTGCCCTAGTGGAACTAAAGTATACTGCATTTAAACCCGCCCTGTCGCAATGGTTCCATCATTTATGGGAATCTGAGGAGCTTCAATTTGCCGATCTCCAGTGCGCGATCAAGTGCCTTGTCCAAAGCTTAGATCCAGAAATTTGGGATGAACTAGAGTCTGCACTTTGGGAGCAGCGTGAAAATCACATGAAGGCGCTTTGCTTGTTTGGTTATCTTTGCCAAAGCGTTCAAAGCTCCGACCAGATTGAACGCCTGATGCGTCATTATCGATTTTTCCGAGTGCATTTCACTGATCCTCAATTCTTTCAGCATCTGGCCAGCATTTTTGATTGTGCTGAACTGGTCCGATGGTTCCAAGCTCAGTTGCAATTCGGTAAGTCTCTCCAAGAACTCTACCCAGAGTGTCTTTACGGATTGTCGATGCAAATCGACGTTGAATTATCGGAGTTATTGGCTCGCTTAGATCTGCTCCGCCGACAGCAAGAGATTACCTCTTTACTGCAAGCATTGGAAGATCTAATGCGCCTCTCATTGGATCATCCTGAATTGACCTCGGAATGGCCTTGTCTTCAAGAATTTAGGGAACTTGTCGCAACTGACTGGGATTCGACAATTCTGAAGATTCAGGACCAAGAATTCTTGCTTCTTCTCTGCTTGCCTGTTTCTGCTTGGCTTAGTTTGCGTGAGACAGAATTTCTAGAGAAATCAAAAGATCACATGGCATCCAGCCTTCGCTTATATCAGTCTCCTTTACTTCGCGAAACTTGGATGAGGATGTTTCTCAGAGATTTGTTATTGCAATCAAACGAGCTTCGACAGTTTGCTGCAGATGCCTCAATGAGCCCCGTTCCTGGGGATCCACGACAAGCCCTGTTACGCTTGGTTGGCTCTGGTTCAATCGAGCGCTTCTACCCATTTCCACTCGTCCTTCCGCGGCCTTGGCAGTATCGGCTGACGGAATTGATGGAACAACTGACATCAATCTATGAAAAATGGTTTCCAGACCTGGTTCAATCTCGCCAGCATGAGCATTTGGATTATGCACTGGAACTCTTTATTCGCTACCCAACATCATATCTGATAGATCAAGTAGTAGAGCATTTCCCGCTTTTGATCCATCATCACTTTGATCAATTACTCAATTTGATTGAAAAGGTCCCTGATGAACGATTTTTAGAAAAGTTGCTAGGTTACTATCGAAAGGGAGAAAACTCCGTCAGGCAATTGTTGTGTTTACTGTGTCTTCTGCATGGCAAAGAGGATTTGATGCCTTCAGATGAAGAGGTTGTTTTCCGCCAAGAAGTTGTTCCGCATGTTCGGATCTTCTGCCAGAAGTGCCAATCTGCATATCATTACCCCATTCAGAAACTATATATTGATGCCGAATTAGTAGAGCAGAGACGCCTTTTACAAGATCAGGATCTTTGGATGCCTGAAAAATTGAACTGCAAAAATTGTAATGGGCAGCTCGAGTTCAGAACCGATGCTCGCTTTCGAGCTACTTTGTTTTCTGAAGTGCTAACCGCCAAGATGCTAAAGTTGACAGATGAAGAATCTGAGCGAATGCAGGCTTTCCAACTGCTGGAATTTCCACGCCTCAATAACAGGAAGTGCAACCCTCAAACATTTCTCAATCATTTGGACCGCTTGTTAGAACAATCTCAGATCACCTCAGTTGAAAAGGCACGATTACTTTTAGAGGCAGGTAAGTTGTATCTGAGTCTCGAATGGTTACCCAAAGCAAAAGATGCCTTGCGGAGAAGCTTGGAATTGCAGGGAGACCAACCGAGGACCTTGTATCACCTAGGGGAACTTGCCTACAGAGAGCACAATCTTTTCGATGCTCGTTTATATTTTTCTCAACTCTTGCAGGTGTGTACTCCGGAGGATTTCTTGCTTGAGGATGACAACCTTTATCAACTCGCTTCGCACTATCTGGAAATCCTAGATCGACGTGAATACAAGCGTGGAAGTTTCAAACTTGTCGTTAATTTGCAGGAAACTTGACAAGGCGAATCGCTTTACGTAATTCAGATTGCTAATATTTTAAGTTGCTCCCACCTTAATCGCACCTGATTTGAACCCCTTAAAACTTCCCTACTAACCCAACTACAATTAGAATTAAAATGAGAGAACTGCTCTTTACCTCAGAAAGTGTGACTGAAGGCCATCCTGATAAAATTGCTGATAATATTTCTGACGCGATTTTAGATGCGATGCTGACAGAAGATCCTAAAAGTCGTGTAGCTTGTGAGACCTTGGTTACAACAGGAATGGTCGTCGTTGCTGGAGAGGTGAGAACTACGGCACAGGTAGATTTTCAGAGGGTAGTTCGGCAAACGATCAAAGAGATTGGCTATACAAATTCAGCAATGGGATTTGATTGTGATACTTGTGCAGTCTTGATCGCCTTAG
>WTIF01000387.1 GCA_011522845.1 Deltaproteobacteria bacterium | reverse complement strand
TCTGGGGGTGCAGCACCTTGGTGCCCGCCCAGATGCGGTCGACCGGTGCGTGCTGTGACCAGCCAGTCAATCAGGCGGACATCGTCCCCTGCCTGATAGAGTCGAACCTCGTCAAATTCCATTCCCCGGCCCTGAAACCGGCTTCGATGGGAGCCAATTCTGGAACTGGAAGGGAGGGTTCGTCGAGCTTGTAGGGGGCCAAGGGGGAAGGCTCCGGGGAGGAGATCCACCAAGGCCAGTTGCAGACCATCGGTGGGAGTAGGCATTTCAGTTTGGTGGTGCTGGAATACAGACGAGTAAGCCCCGATCTACACGATAGCTACCACAATTTTCAGTGAAGGCCTGTGCGGCCCGTTCCGTTTCGATTTCAAAGGCGTGACCGATCTTCATTTGATCACGAACCTCTTGGGCGCTTGGTGAGCCCCACTGACTGGTTCGGCTCTGGTGAAGTCGGCGCACGTTTAACTGCTCGACTTTCCCAAGAGACTGGTTGGCCTCTTTCTGTATCTTGGCTTTTACGTTGTCATCACAGCGCATGGTTTCACCATACGTCTCCTCTTGTAGGCACGCTGGAGCCGAAACTTCCTGACGATAGGGTGGACCCGGTGGAGGTGATCCACTGCAGGCCACCAAACCTACCAACAGCAACAATGTAGTGAGCTGCCGCACTGGGCTCATTGCCGTTCCCGAATGAGTTGTTGAACCATTAGATTGGATTCGCGGATTCGTCGAGCAGTATCGCGATTGATCCGTGCGATGGGCGCTGGATTCACCTGTTTTTGCAGACTAGCTCCATAGTAGGGAGCACTGCGTTCCTCTCCAACAATCGGCCCACTGAAACCGATATAGCGTTGTCTGTGCCGGAACTTCTTACTGAATTTACGTCGGTACTCAAAAGGGTCCTGGGTCAACTGGTTGACCATTTCTCCACTGCGCTGCACTTCCTGTGGGCGGTACTCCGAAAGGGGATACTCTCCTCGTTCTCCACGAATCACTTGCTGAATGAGGGAATTAGTTCTCCGAAGATGAAGCTCATCCTGAGCAAATACCGGCGCAGACAGGACCACGAGCAACGACACCAAGATCGTGCGTCTCATGCAATCCTCGTCTCGCAGTATTTTCTCTATTTCTCCGAACTGAGACTATCCTGCCCAGCAGGTGCTTTCAATCCGGAATTTTCTGGTCATGCGGAGATTGAGCCAAGGGATGGTCAATCTTCCTAAAGTTAAGGCTTCTGAAAGAATGATGCCTAAAATTCAACTCTTCTCTTTCAGGCTAAACTTTGGCTGGAATCTATTTCATTCATGGGTAGTATGGTAAGTTTTCTGACTGACAAGTGGCAATGTGGTCTGGCCACTTGTCTAATTGAAGAACCTTGACCCCATTGGAGAACCATGCCTGATGGAATTCAGATCCAAGGCCCTATGCACGAGGGTTTTGCCGAAGTCCTCTCTGAAGAAGCCCAAAAGTTTATTGTTCAACTACATCGACAATTCAACGGACGTCGCCAGGAATTGCTGAAGCGTCGTGAGGAAGTACAACAGGCACTCTTCAATGGGCAAAAACCTGGCTATTCAGAAGAGACTCGATCCATTCGTGAGGGAGACTGGAGAGTCGCACCACTGCCAGATGACCTACAAGATCGACGTTGCGAGATCACTGGTCCTGTCGAAGCTAAGATGATGATCAACGCGATGAACTCCGGAGCCCGAGTCTTCATGGCAGACTTGGAAGATGCCAACAGCCCCAACTGGTTCAACCAAATTCAGGGACAGATCAATCTACAGCGAGCGATCGACCGTACTCTAGAGTTCACCAATCCAGCTGGGAAGGAATACAAACTAAACGACGAAGTCTCTACCCTGATCGTACGCCCACGTGGTTGGCATCTCAATGAGAAGCACATCTTGATCGATGGGGAGGTCGCATCAGGTTCCCTGGTCGACTTTGGTCTATACTTCTTCCACAATCATGAGCGGGTCAAGAAGATCAACTCAGGAATCTATCTCTACCTGCCAAAGCTCGAGAATCATCAGGAAGCCAAGCTCTGGAACGATGTCTTCGTGATGGCACAAGAGTATGTGGGCAAACCAATCGGCAGCATCAAGGCCACAATCCTGATCGAACACATCCTTGCTCCCTTTGAAATCGAAGAGATGCTCTATGTGCTGAAAGACCACATGGCAGGCATGAACGCTGGTCGCTGGGACTATATGTTCAGCTGCATCAAAAAATTCCGATCAGATCCAAACTTCCTCTGGCCAGACCGTGTTCATGTCACTATGACGGTTCCCTTCATGCGAGCCTACACGGAATCACTAGTCCGTGCCTGTCACAAGCGAGGAGCGCATGCTATCGGTGGAATGGCTGCCTTCATCCCAAGCCGACGGGATCCAGAAGTGAACAAGGTTGCTCTCGGCAAAGTCAGAGCAGACAAGGAGCGCGATGCAAATGACGGCTACGATGGTTCCTGGGTGGCGCACCCCGATCTGGTACCCATCTGCACCGAAGTTTTCACGGAAAAATTCGGACCCAATCGTGTGAACCAAAAGGACAACCTTCGAGAAGATGTTGTTCCCAATCCGGCTGGCTTCATCAACTTTGAAGTCCCTGGAGAGATCACTGAGGGCGGCTTGCGCAACAACATCAGTGTGGGTATGCAGTACGTTGAATCCTGGCTGAACGGCATGGGTGCAGTGGCCATCTTCAATCTGATGGAAGACGCAGCTACCGCAGAAATTTCACGTTCTCAGATCTGGCAGTGGATTCGCCATCCAGAAGGGAAATTGTCGGACGGTCGCAAGATCACGGTTGAGATGTACCGACAGTTTGCGGAGGAAGAGTTGGAGAAAATTCGTGAGGAGCGTGGGGAGAGCTTCAATGAGGAACGCTTTGCCAAGGCAGCCAAGACCATGGATATATTGGCAACTGATCCAGAATTCCGTGAATTCCTGACGGTTCAGGCCTACGACCTGCTCGACTGATTCCTACCTGATTGCTGTCTTCCGGAACTGACTATTCAGCAACCGGAAGACACGCACGTTGTTTACGGTTTGGCGAGCAGATCTGCGAAAGTCTGTGGCACTTCAGCCACGAACTTTTCGATCGAACCGTAACGCCCGATGTCCATCTTCATACTGCCTTCAATCACGACCGTTGGAGTTCCGGTCAGCCCGTATTGCTCTGTTTTGCGCTCTGCTTCAGCGAGCTTAGCTTCTACCCAGGGCTTACGAGATTCTGCCTGATATTCCTGATCCAGCCCCAAGCTCTTAGCTAGATAGTTGATGATCCCAGGATCAAAAACGTTGACATCATACTCGAAGCGAGTGCGGAAGAGTTCCTCCTTGACTGTCTTGCCCTTACCCAATCGTTCAGCGACATAGTAAAGCCGTAGAGGGGAATCATCCTGCCCACGGAAGGTGATTGGGATGTCAATAAAGTCAACTTGGTCGGCATATTCTTCCCGCAGTTTCAGGGATGCCTTGCGTAAGTTGTTGCAGTGGATGCAGCCAAAGTTGAGAAGTTCTTCGAAGCGAACCTTCTTGACGGTGTGTGCTGAAGGGACGGGTCCCACAGGAGTGTAGTATCCACGAATGTCCGCAGCGTACGAGAGCGTGGTTACCAACAAGATCAAAACAAGGGTCAACAATGACTTCATGGTGTGTCTCAACAGAGAGGGTTAGTTGATGGCGCTGGGAACAGCCAGCGTGAATTCAGGAATTTCGACCTGGAGCAGAGCACGGTTGGCGGTCTGCATCTGATAGCTACCACGCATTGTACCCACGGGAGTCGACAAGGGGCAACCACTTGTGTATTCAAAGGATTCTCCAGGCTTGAGGACAGGCTGCTCACCGACCACACCCTCACCTTCCACATGGCGCACCTGACCATCCCCATCGGTGATGATCCAGTGTCGCTTCAGCAGCTGTACGGTCTCGTATCCCTGGTTTTCAATCCGCACTCGATAGGCGAACAGAAAGAGTGGTTTTTCAGGGTCAGATTCATTATCCAGATAGAAGGACTGGACAGCGACCTCAATATCGTGCGTAATCTCTTGATCCATGGCAGACTCCAAATAGGTAATTATTTGGTGTAACCCACCTGCCGACAGATCGCAAAGGAATTGTCTAACGCGCCGAGGACTGGTCTTGCCCTTGCAGGTCGAACAACCGACCAATTGCCACCCAGTTTCTGGCCTTCCCTGTACTGCACTCCCAAGATCCGACATGGCGAGCATCAGCGACGACAAACTCAAAATCACGATTTATCCGGGCCGTCAGCAAGACGCGACCGCCGGGCTCTACCTCGACATGGACAACGACATGCGTCAACTGGCGCAGAAGACCTTGTCGGGATTCTCCACTCTACGCAACAGCTTTCTACAAATCGGTCGACTGAACCGCGTGTTGGAATTGCTCCAGGGCATGCTGGTCGAACAACTCTACAGTTTGCGTCAAGTTCCTGACAACCTGACCCAGGCGCTCACGCTCAAGGGTGCTAACCAAAGCGAGATTCCATGTGAGACCTTTCAGGAGTTTGAGAAGCAGTCTTGCAATCCAGAGGTCTTCCTGCATCGCACCCGTCTGAAGATTAAGCGCACTCTTCGCAATCTGCAGGAATTGACCAAGGCCTTCCCAGATGAACCAATGCTGCAAGAAGTTGAGCAGATGCTCCGTGCTTTGCCAGCAGATCTGGACGCGGTCAAGCTAGAGCAAGAGATCGTTGCGCTGACCCAAAAGCCCTCCTTTCAGCACTACCTGCAAGCAAAGGATCGCTTCCTCGTCGATTGGATCAAGGCTCAGGAAGCAGAACAAGGACAAATCGATCCGCGGCCGCTCAGCGACTCTGAGCTTGGAGGCACACTGAAAGCGCTGCAGGGGCAAATGTCAAAAATCGAGGAGAAGCCGGAGGTGCTGCGCTACAAGAACTATCAATTCTTCCGTTCCTTCAACGCAACGACTCACTCGCAACTCAACTCGATCACGCTCGGTTTCTGGAAAGACGAGAAAATGCGAGACTACTTTCTGCGCTTCATGACCGCTACCCGCAGCGCTTTTGCCGAGCATGCGCCCTTCTTCGTCTTCCGCTTTGAGAACTCCTTCACCTACCTGCTCTGTGGCTTCCCTGACGACCAGCTGTTGAACGCGCTGGAACGCAACCAGGAGATGGTGCCGGTTCACGCCAAGATCTTGATGCGCCAAGCCAACCAGTCCTATCGTGAACTAAGAAGTGAGGATAATCCGGAGAGCTACCACACTTGTCTCAAGGCAGCGATGCATCCATTCGTTCATCACCTCAACCAGCGTGTTCGGATGGAGTTGCCGGACGAGTTCCTCAACTTCTTCCGCGTCTGAGGCACGGCCTCTTCCATGAAATTTGTTGATTCGGTCAAGATCCATGTCCGCTCCGGCAAGGGAGGAGCGGGCTGCACCTCCTTTCGTCGTGAAAAATTTGTTGAATTTGGTGGACCCGATGGTGGGGACGGTGGCGAGGGCGGAAGCATTCGCTTTGTCGGAGATCATGCCCGCAGCACCCTGCTCGACCTCTCTTTTCAACAACATCAACACGCAGAAAACGGCCAGCCGGGTGGTGGACGCAACAAGCATGGGCGTAACGGCAAGGACTGCTTGGTTCGAGTTCCGCTTGGAACCGTGGTCTGTGATGAAGAAAACGGGGATGTCCTGCTGGAGATTCTCGAAGAGCGAGACTACCTGTTCCTCAAGGGCGGACGAGGAGGACGCGGCAATGCCCGCTTCAAAACCTCAACAAACCGGGCCCCTGAACATCACCAACCAGGCGAGCCCTCACAGGAACTTTGGATTCGTCTTGAACTGAAGTTGATGGCTGATGTTGGGCTGGTTGGCTTCCCCAACGCTGGCAAGTCCACGCTGATCAGCAAGCTCTCCCAGGCACGACCCAAGGTGGCAGATTACCCTTTCACCACGCTGGTTCCTCAACTTGGGGTAGTCAAGCACAACGAGTATGAAGCCTTCGTGATTGCTGACATCCCGGGTCTGATTGAG
>WTIF01000422.1 GCA_011522845.1 Deltaproteobacteria bacterium | reverse complement strand
TCCTGACTGAGAACCAGGAGATCAACCGAAAGGCACTGGGCAACATTATCTTCAATGATGGAAAAGCCCGAGAGCAGCTGAACCAGATCACTCATCCCCCGATCGCCCAATTGATTGAAGAACGCTTGCTCGATTTGACTAGTTTTTTGGATTCGGGAAAACCTGTTTTTTTGGAAGCAGCTCTGCTGATAGAATCTCAGTGGAGATCACGTTGTGATCAAATCTGGGTAGTGACCGCGCCAAAAGATCAAATCCTCCAACGTCTGCAACTCCGAAACGGTCTAACTGCTGAGCAAGCCCAGGCCAGAATTGATTCGCAACTACGCCAGGAGGAACGACTACCATATGCTGACGTAGTTCTGGAAAATCATGGTTTGCTGGCTGATTTGTTGAAACAAGTCGATCTGGCCTTGGCCCAACTCGAAGTCACGGAAAACTGATGAAAACTTCACTACATCTGATACTTGACTGTCGAAAACCACACATGCGTTTTTTTTGGCGTAGACACGGTTTGAGAATTATGGAACGTCTGACTCCGGGAGGGCTTTCTTTCTTGACCCCTCACATGATGCTGGAGCAGGAACTGCGTAAGGCACTGCATGGAGGCAGTAAGCGCTTAGTTATTATTGGTAGTCCGGAGTTATTGTCACAAACGTTTCATCTGTTGATGAAGGAGTTTGAGATTGGGCAGCCGCCCTGTGAGATTGGGTTTTGGCAGGTTACGAAGAAAGAGGCATGGTTTTCTATGTTGCAGACCTCTGAGACTTTCAGCCCCCTCTTGCATACCTTCCGAAACGGGCATGCGGTCCCGGTCAACGTTATCAAAGCTCGATATACGGACCAGAACTCACAACTCGAGACCGCGTACTTTTGGAACGAAATAATAGTTCAGGCCAGTGGTCAACCCGCTAGCTCGATTGTCACCATTGGGGAAGAGGAGTGGACGCATCCAGGAAAGGTGCGTTTTCGATTAGCTTTACACAAAGAACCTCTGCATTCTTGGCGGATCAATCACAGTAATTTGCTCAAGGCAAATGATCTTCAGGTTTATGCCGCTAATTTGTCATCTCCTACAGACGGAGTGGCAAAATTGCAGCCTGTGCCACCGAGTGAAAATTGGCTTGGTAAGGGTGAGTTTGTCCAACTACACGGCAATTATTTGCAAATGTCTTCGCCATATGGTGGTTGGACGGCTGAGACTCAACAACTGCAGGTGGAGGTACTACCTCGCAGTCTGTATCTGTTGATCCCAATGATTCCTGCAAGAACGGCTGAGCGTTCACGAGCAAACCTACTTGCGTTCAAACCCAGGTCATTGGTGGTTGCAAGTCGTCAACGATCATCACAGAATGCCGTGAAAAGTTCAGGAAAATCAATGGACAACCTTTTTCGTGATGATAAAAATAAGTGAAAGAATCCGTGCTGCGATACCATCCCAGACTACCCGAACTCGGAAGAATTGACGTACCCCGCTCTGAAATTGCCGCTCAACCCCACGAACTTCATGCCCATCTGCTTAATCTTGATCAACCAGTTTATTTACTCAACAGTCCTGATGGGCTAGCCACATGGATTCCTTCCCAAACCGCTAGTGAAGATCAACTGACCCAATCTCTGATCGGAATCTTACCAGTGCAGTCTCCATCGCTTTTGGGGGATCCTGAATTCTGTCAGTCTCATGGTACTCGCTATGCCTATCATGCAGGCGCAATGGCAAATGGGATTGCCTCGGAGGAATTGGTAATTGCTCTCGGACAACAAGGAATTTTAGCTTCATTTGGTGCCGCTGGCCTGGTGCCTTCTCGTATTGAAGCTGCAATCAAAAAGATTCAGCAGGCTTTGCCTAATGGTGCTTATGCGTTCAATTTGATCCATAGTCCAAGTGAGCCCGCTTTAGAAATTGGGGCCGTCGAACGTTATCTTCAGTACGGGGTACGTTGTGTTGAAGCCAGTGCATTCTTAGATCTGACTGCTTCTATTGTACGATATCGTGTGGCAGGTCTTCATCAAACTAATGGGGGGATTGAGATCACTAATCGGGTGATTGCAAAAGTCTCCAGAACAGAGGTGGCTCGAAGATTTTTGGAACCTGCACCAGAAAAATATTTGAAACAATGCTTGGAGAAAGGTTGGATCACACAGGAACAAGCAAATTTGGCAGCTCATGTGCCCATGGCAGACGATCTGACTGTGGAAGCAGACTCCGGAGGTCACACGGATAATCGTCCACTCGTAATTCTCTTGCCAACAATGCTTAAATTACGGGATGAGCTTCAGGAGGCGCGACCCTATTCAACGAGAGTCGGGGTAGGTGGTGGCTTGGGTACGCCAGAGGCCGTGATGGGAGCGTTCGCAATGGGGGCTGCTTATGTGGTGACTGGCTCTGTGAATCAGGCTTGCTACGAAGCTGGCGCGTCAGAGCACACCCGTCGACTACTGGCACAAGCGGAGATGGCAGATGTTACGATGGCCCCAGCTGCAGACATGTTTGAGATGGGTGTTCAGTTACAGGTGCTTAAGCGGGGAACCATGTTTCCGATGCGAGCTCAGAAACTTTATGAGTTGTACCGTCGATATGATTCCATTGAAGAAATTCCTAATGAAGAGCGCGATAAAATTGAGAAGCAGGTGTTTCGTCAACCGCTTACTAAAATTTGGGAGCAGACCGAAGCTTTCTTTCTGGAGCGCGACCCTCAACAAGTGGAGCGGGCTCAAAATCATCCCAAACGAAAAATGGCTTTGATTTTTCGCTGGTATCTAGGCCTATCGTCGCGTTGGTCGAATATCGGTGAAAAAGGCCGTGAGGGTGATTATCAGATTTGGTGCGGCCCTGCGATGGGAGCTTTCAACGCTTGGACAAAGGATTCCTATCTTGCTGATCCTCAACAAAGATCTGTTGTTGATGTCGCTGAGCATTTAATGAGAGGGGCGGCTTATCTGAGTCGGTTACAGTTGATGTCACACATGGGTGTCTTGGTACCTAATTCTATCCGAACCTATAAACCTTCCCCTTTACGGTAGGCGTAAACTTTCCTGCATAGTTGATTGCGACTGTCAAAAAGTTACACTATAGTTTCTTTACCTTATCTTCATTTTTCATTAACTCTGCTCACCAATTTTTCATGCCTAACGTAACTGTTCCCCTCACACGCCCGATACGCCGTCGTCGCAAAGGCTTTAGTTTCATCGAAGTCATGGTTGTCATCATGATTCTTGGATTGCTAGTGGGCATTGTTGGTGTGTCGCTGTTCGATTCTGCTTCACAAGCTACGGTTGATGCTACCAAAACACAAATTCGTGGCTTGGAGACGGCTTTGGATCTGTACAGATTACACAATGGAAGGTATCCCACAACTGATCAAAAGCTCAGTGCACTACTTGAGCGTCCAGAAGTCGGTATTATCCCAAAAAATTGGAACGGGCCTTATTTGAGAAGTAAACAACTGCCACTGGATGGCTGGGATAATGAGTTTGTCTACACCAGCGATGGTAACGATTACGAAATCATGTCACTGGGTGCTGACGGGATGGAAGGTGGAACTGAATTGGATGCCGACATTTCCTCCAACGATGAGCGCTGAGCAAGCCCGTCGAGGCTTTACTCTCCTTGAACTGACCTTTGCCACCATTGTTATCTCACTGATCCTTGGGCTGACAATCCCCCAACTTCAGTCTGTCATGACTCAGGTTCCTCAGCAGGAACTGAGTTATCTGACGAGAACCCTCCGCCAGCTCCGCAATGATGCCATTCTTCAAAACCGGACCTACTGGCTGGTGTTCGATTTGCAGAATCAGCAAATCCGCATTGAAGAAGAAGATAGCGGTGAACGTGAAGCATTTGCAGAGGATCATCCGGAACGCACCTTGCGCCCTCATTTGATCCCAGAGGATTGGGAGATCGCCGCAGTTTTGTTGACTCAGGAAGAGAGAGAATTAATTCAGCCAGAGGAAGTTGAAATCTTGGTGGATAATTCTGGATTTGTTACCCCGTTCCGCTATCAGTTCAGGGAGCGTGAGCAGCCAGAGGAAACTTGGGAGATTGCGACCAAGGGATTGCTGGGCCGAGTAGAAATGTTGAATCCTGATGCAGAGGATTCATGAGGCTCCCAAGAGGTTTCACTGTTCTCGAAGTGCTGGTTGCGATGTCTATCCTGGTGGTGACTTTGATCGCAATCTACCAAAGTTTCTCGACCTCACTATTTATTCTTACTTCTACACAGAATCTATGGCGGGCAATCACAGGTTCTCAGAATGAACTGCTCCGCTGGGAACGTAGCCTGAACGCCCCAGTTTCGTTGGCGCAAGGAGAGATTGCTGAAGAAGAAGATCCTCTTTTTGGCTTTGCATGGGAACGAGAAATTGAAGATACTGAACCCCTGCCAGGCATCATCATCCGACGGGTCTACTACCGCCTGAAATGGAATGAGGCAGGATCCGAATATAGCTACGATGCCGAACTCTACGTCAAACCTACCGATCCAAGATAAATCATTTTTTCGAAAAATCAGCGGCTTCTCCTTATTGGAAGTGCTGGTTTCCATGGCGATTCTCGGCCTGCTGGTAACCTTGCTCTACAGCAGCTTCTCCCAAATATCCAGAACCTCGTTGAGCGTAGAAAAGTCCCTGCGAGGTCGTGAAGAATTACGTCTACTTATGAAGGTCGTTCTAGATGATCTGCAGGCCATGCAGTACCTATCTCGGCTAGTCGAATTGAATGAATCAGAGAGTCCCGGGGTTCAAATTGATAGCTTTGAGACCGGCTTAATTGCGAGGCTAGTTGATGGCCCCCAAGGAGCGGAATCTTCTTCAGCAATTGACTTTCATGCAGCCCGGCGTGCTCGGTTCTATCCAGAATGGCGGGAACAAGACCCCAGGCTGCATGAGATCGGTTATCGTATGCAAGAAAACTCAGAAACAGGTCGTTGGGAGTTGTGGCGCAGAGAAGATTTTTACGTGGATCCTGATTTGTCTGAGGGTGGAAGAGATTACTTGTTGACAGACAGAGTGACAGGATTTCTGGTGGAATTGCTTGAACAGGAGATTGAACTAGCTGATGGAGGAACCCAGGAAAATTGGGTAAAAGATTGGGATACTCTGGAGTTAGCTTGTGAACGGAACTCTGAAGCCAGTAACTCATTCTGTCTGCCCAGAGCAATTCGATTGAGTATGGCCGTGGAGGATGAAGATGGACAAACACTGGAAGAATCTTTGACGATCAATCTCTGCGTTCGTCCATGTAAGCCGGAGTGGTTCGAATGAGGCAGCTACTCAGGAATGTTGCTCAGCTCCTGTTAAGGAACGATTTGAGTCGATGTAGCTCTGAATTGCCTGGAGGATCAAGTCAGTCTTACTAAGGCCTGTCTGTTCGCAAAGCGCCTCCACTTCTTGAAGCATCTCATCAGAAATGCGGAAGCCCATACGTGTCCTGAGCGGCTTATCAAGTTTTAGAGGCCGGCCTCGCCTACGCGTCTCCTCGACAAGGCTATCTACGTAAGAAGCGTCCTCTTTAAAATTTGCAGACGGTGGTAGTTGACTGATGTCATTTCTTGCAGCTGTTGTGGTGCTATCGAAACTGACTTCATTTCGGTAATCCATAGGTGCAGCGAGATCCATTTCTCTTCTCTCAGTGATGGTTCAATTGTTAAGGAAATCCCCGCTTTTGCTGACATCGCAAGTTGGGGAACAATGAAAAAATCATTGTGTTCCTCCTCGATCAGTTTGTGGTGGTTTTGAATCGACTTACAGTTTTTTTACTTAGAAAGTAAGTTAACTGAAAGTCACCACACGCACTGAATAGATTAAAATTGAGCAGGACGTGGATTCCTGCGATTGAAGGTTAAGCCCAATTGGTTCCAGGAATTGTGAACCAGTTTTGTGTTTAGTTGTTTGATATTCTTTTTAAATTTCCTCTCTAAATAACATGAAATTATGAACATGTTCTGAGATCGGATTAGCTGGGGTCTGCTTGACATCCCTAGATTCTTACGACATGATCTGCTCGGTCTTTAATCGTACAGTCCACTTGTTAGAAC